>JAJYPT010000080.1 GCA_021795135.1 Actinomycetes bacterium | reverse complement strand
TTTCTTTTTTTTCTTTGTTTTATGAATTACCGATGGAGTTCTTTGAGTAGTCATTAATTAGTTTGAAATCAAATTAAATTACAAGAAATTATAATGACTCTATCAACTTTTGAACTCTTTCATCTTGAGCGCAAAATGGATCTTTCAACAAGACAGTTCTTTGAGCTTGATCATTTACTTTCAAGTGAACCCAATCTACAGTGAAATCTCTGTGTTTTTCCTTAGCTTTTTTGATAAACTCTCCTCTTAAAAAAGCCCTAGTGGTAGATGGTGCGTTATCCATTGCCAATTCGATCTGTTCATCAGAACATATTCTTTCTACTAATCCTTTATTTTGCATTCGATAAAAAATACCTCTTTCACGACTTACATCATGGTATTGAAGATCCAAAAGGGCAACCCTAGGGTCATCTAAAGAAAGATTTTCTCTAGCCATAAAAGCTTGTACCAGTTTATGTTTTATCACCCAGTCACACTCTCTATCTAATCCTAAAGGATCTTTTTCAATTCCTTCAAGACTATGCTGCCACATTTCTAATGCTTTTTGTTCCATTTCATTAAAACCATGTTCTGCTTGGTACTTTTGAGCTTTTTCTAGATATTGGCTTTGAATTTCTAAAGCAGTCATTTCCCTACCTGAAACAAGTCGTACTTTTCGAGTACAAGTTATGTCATGGCTTATGTCTCGAATTGCTCTTATTGGATTTTCTAAAGTAAAATCTGTCAAAGTAACAGAAGGATCTTCCAACAAAGTCAACATGATGCTCATAACACCAATTTTCAAAAAACTAGCGTATTCACTCATGTTTGAATCTCCAACAATAACATGTAATCTACGATAAAATTCAGCATCTGCATGAGGTTCGTCTCTTGTATTTATAATGGGTCTGCTTCTTGTTGTAGCAGAAGAAACTCCCTCCCAAACATGTTCAGCTCTTTGGCTTAAACAAAAGATAGGACCTCTAGCAGTTTGAAGTATTTTCCCAGCTCCTGCATATATTTGACGAGTAATTAAAAAAGGAATTAAAACTTCTGTGTAATAATTAAAATCATCTCTACGATTAGTTAGATAATTTTCATGACATCCATAAGAGTTTCCGGCTGAATCAGTATTATTTTTAAATAAATATATAACTCCACGATTTCCTTCTTCACGCAGTCTTCTTTCAGCAGAATGCACAAGATGATCTAAAATTCTTTCTCCAGCTTTATCATGGGTTATTACTTCTTGGATGGAATCACATTCAGGGGTAGCATATTCAGGATGGCTTCCGACATCTAGATAAAAACGAGCTCCATTTTCTAAAAATACATTAGAAGATCTACCCCAACTAACCACGCGTCTAAAAAGGTACCTAGCTACTTCATCAGGGCTAAGACGACGTTGTCCTTTTAGGGTACAAGTTAGTCCGTATTCGTTTTCTATACCAAAAATACGTCTTTCCATACTTAATTCACGCTACCTTAATTTATATGGATTCGTCAGAATTAAAGCTTTTGACTACTACATCTAGCTATTTTGAAGCTCAAGTAATAATAGCTTTATTACATTCACAAGGGATTGTTGGTCACTTTAATGGTTCCATAAGTAATCCTTACCCAATAACTAGCAAAGTTGAAATATTTGTAAGCCTTTCTGATTTCCCAACAGCTACAGGAATTTTACTCATAAATCAAGTAGAAGAAGTATTCGACCCTAGGTCAAAAATAAAACTTTCTAGTTATTCATCTTTAATTAAAATAAGTTCTATCCTTCTACTTATTCTACTGTTGCTTTCTGTTCTAAATATCGCCTAGTTAAGTTAGATCTTGTAAGACAGTGGTTAGAAAGCTAGTGTATAAAGTGGGGGGTTTATCGATATTAATGATAGTACCTATTGATAAACCAAATTATTAAAAAATTAATCGGTGGGGGCTAATGGCAACTGTTGAACTAGAACATATTTCAAAGATTTACCCGAACGGCACTGCTGGGGTAACTGATTTAAGCTTTAGCATGCAAGAAGGGGAATTCTTGGTTCTAGTAGGTCCTTCTGGATGTGGTAAAACAACAGCTTTGCGTATGGTAGCTGGATTAGAAGAAATCACAAGTGGATCTCTACGGATAAATAATAAAGAAGTAAACAACGTAGCTCCCAAAGACAGAGATATTGCTATGGTTTTCCAAAGTTATGCTCTATACCCTCATATGAAAGTAAGAGACAATCTTGCTTTTCCTCTAAAGCTACAAAAAATGCCCAAAGAAGAAATAGAAAAAAAAGTAGCTCGTGCTGCTTCAATACTTGGATTGGAAGAAATACTAGATCGCAAACCTTCCCAACTTTCAGGTGGACAAAGACAACGTGTGGCAATGGGACGTGCAATCGTAAGAGAGCCCGCAGTATTTTTGATGGACGAACCACTTTCTAATTTGGATGCAAAACTTAGAGTCCAAATGCGTTCAGAAATATCTAAAATACAGCGCCAATTAGGAGTAGCAACTCTATATGTTACCCATGATCAAGTAGAAGCTATGACAATGGGGGATCGAGTTGCAGTATTGAAAAATTCATTTTTACAACAAATAGATTCTCCTCAGCGCTTATATGATCATCCTAATAATCTTTTTGTTGCAGCTTTTATAGGATCTCCCTCTATGAATTTATTCGAAGGAGAAATTGAATTTAACTCCACTGGAGCTAATTTGAATTTTGGAAATCAAACAATTTATCTAGATAACAAAGTAACAAGTTTGCATCCATCTCTTCGTTCATTTAACCAACGCCGTATCGTTTTTGGAATTAGACCCGAAGACCTCTATGATGCCTCCTTGGCCAACCAAAATCCAAATTTTCAATCAATAAAAGCAAAAGTAAGCCTAATAGAAGCTTTAGGTTCAGAAAAGTTAATTCATTTCACTATAAATGCCAATGCTGGAATTACAGATGATATAAAACAAATAGCTGAAGAAAAAGGAGCTATGGACTCTTTGCTTGGCTCTCAAGGCAATTCACAAGCAGAAGGAGTAGCAAGATTTCCTCCTCGAAGCGCAGTTAAAAGAGATGAACTTATTGAAATATTAGTTGATACTACTAATATGCATTTTTTCGATATAGATACAGGATTTTCTATTTGGGAATAATACAATCCCTAATTATTGAGATTAATTATAATGAACTACTAGATTCCGAGGAGGAGTCATGAAGAAGATAAAAGGTAACACAACTCCACATAAAACAACCCAAATCAAAGCAGGTTCGGCTTTGTTGAGCCTAGCGTTACTAGCTTCAGCTTGTGGCAGTTCTTCTAGCTCTGGGTCTTCTACCAAAAGTGTCAGTGCTAGTGCTAAACAAACCATAGTATTTGCAGCTGGAGGATTAGGCTCAGAAGGTACGGCGACAAAAACTGCAATAGCTGGATTTGAAAAACTACATCCTAATATAACTGTAAAATTGCTACCTCTTTCTTCTTCTAGTTCTAGTGCAAAACAGCAACTAACTCAAAGTTTTATAGCTGGGTCTTCCACTCCTGATGTTTTTTACACAGATGTAATTTGGCCACCAAGTTTTGCTAAGGCAGGTTGGCTAATGCCTCTTAATAAGTTTCACCCCAATTCCAGTGCTTTTTTCTCAGGAGAAGTAAAAGCTGGTCAATACAATGGAAAAACTTATGCGGTTCCATGGTTTATAAATGCAGAAGGTGTCTATTACCGCAAAGACCTTATCCCCACTCCCCCATCTACTCCAGCTCAATTAGTAGCAGATGCCAAGATGGCAATGGCAAAGGATAAATCCATTACAACTGGATTGGCTTTCGAAGGGGCAAAATACGAAGGAGCCGTAACTGCTTTTATAAACTTCCTAGGTGGTTTTGGAGGCAAATTAAATCCCAGTAACCTAAATACCCCAGCAAATAAAAAAGCACTTACATTTATGCATAATACTATTTACTCTTACCATATATCCCCACAAGCTGTTACTGGGTGGCAAGAACCTAATGTCCAAAGTGCTTATCTAAATGGATCGGCTGCTTTTGCTATGAATTGGCCTTATCTTTTTGCATTGGCAGAAAAACCAGGATCAATAGTTGCAGGAAAAACAGGTTGGATACCATTTCCTTCTGCAACTGGGACACCTCAAGCTGCTTTAGGTGGAGACATGTTGGCAATAAATGCTAAATCTACCCATAGCGCAGCTGCATGGGAATTTATAAAATATCTACAAAGTCCATCTGTTCAAACCCAAAGAGCCATATCAGCTGGGGATCCTCCAGCATTGAAGTCTGCTTATAATTCTTCTTTGTATTCCAAGGCTCCTTATTATAAGCAAGAAAAAGCAGTATTCAAATATGCAACTCCACGTCCTATAACTCCTGCTTATCCTCAAATATCTTCAGATCTACAGACTATGATCTCTTCTACTTTAAGTAACCAGGGAACCCCAGGAGCACTTTTGAAAAGTACTGCTGCTCAACTAAAGACCATCAAGGGATAAATGTCTACAATAGCTGATTCCCACATTGCTACTCATTCAGCTAGCAATGTGGGAATCAAGAAAGTAAAAAATGACACCTTAGGCTCCAAAGGGCGACGTTTAGGTTATGTATTAGTTGCTCCTGCTATAATTTTGCTTTTGCTTATAACAGCTTTTCCTTTGGGCTATAACATCTGGAATTCATTCCATCATGTAAATTTTGCCAATCCAATTCCTGGACAGCCCTTTAGTGGAATCCATAACTTCAAAACCCTAACAACCACTCCAGATTTTGGTATTGCTTTTGTAAATACCATTGTTTTTTCTGCTGTTTCGGTAACTATAGAAATGATAATAGGTTTGGGACTTGCCCTGGTTTTGGATAAAGAATTCAAAGGAAGAGGAATAGTAAGAGCTGCTGTACTTATACCATGGGCTGTTCCAACAGTGGTTTCAGCAATGTTATGGAAAACTATGTTTGACCCTTATACAGGATTTGTAAATTATCTTTTAAAAATTCTACATCTACCTGGATCAAACACTACCTGGCTAGCTCACCCCTCTACGGCTTGGGTTGCAATTTTAGTAGCAGATGCATGGAAAAATACCCCATTTATAGCAATACTACTATTAGCTGGTCTCCAAGTCATACCACGAGATATTTATGAAGCTGCCAAAGTAGATGGGGCTAGTTCGTGGCAAGCATTTAGGAGACTGACTATACCTTTGCTAAAACCAGCAATACTAGTAGCTCTAATATTTAGAACTCTATCTGCTTTTTTGATATTTGACATTATTTACATAATGACTGGTGGAGGCCCCGGAAACTCTACTGAAACTTTAGCTTATCTAAACTGGAGAGCATTTTTAGTAGATACTAATTTTGGTTACGGAGGAGCTATTTCTGTGGCATTGATTCTTATGGCTCTTGTCATAGCTGGGATTTATGTAAAAGTTCTAAAACCGGAGACTTAAAAATTGTCTAAACCAATAAACAAAATTCTTTTTTATGGCTTTGTAATTGCATTTGTTTTGAGTTCGTTATTTCCCTTTTATTGGATATTTATAACTTCTCTAAAAACCTCAGCTGAAGCTTCCCAAATCACTTCAGGTTTTTGGCCATCAAAACTTAGCTTTTCAGCTTACAATACAGTATTTACTCAAGATAACTTCTTACAACCTTTGCTAAATAGTGCTTTTGTTTCTTTGGCTACTACTGTTTTATCCTTAATCACTAGCGTATTAGCTGCTTATTCTCTTGCCAGACTTGGAATAAAGGGAAAGGGTTTAATTTTAGGTTTTATTTTAGTGGCTGGTTTTTTCCCTATAATAGCCATGGTAGGTCCTTTGTTTTTAGTATTTAGAACCCTTGGGCTATTGGATTCTTTTACCTCGTTGATATTTACTTATTTAATTTATACACTGCCAATTAGTACATGGCTTTTGACTAACTTTTTTTCTCAAATACCTAAAGACTTAGAAGAAGCTGCCATGGTAGATGGGGCAAGCAGACTACAAGCTCTATGGAAAATAGTCATACCTATCGCAGTTCCGGGTATTTTTACTGCTGCTATTTTGTCTTTTATTTTGGCCTGGAATGACTTTACTTTTGCGTTGTCTTTTATAAGCTCCCCAAGTCACTTTACTGCCCCTTTAGCAATAGTAAACCTAGGACAAAGCCAGTTCCAAGTATTTTACAATCGCATTGATGCTGCAGTAGTTGTCACAACGCTACCAATAGCATTGCTGGTGCTCTTGGCTCAAAAAAAGATCATTTCTGGACTGACAGCTGGGGCTGTAAAATAAGTTTTTTCTTTGTCCTTTTTGACATCAAATGATCAAAAACTACTATCAGCGGGATTTTATTATTTGACCTATCTTTAATAGCTAGGGTTAGAAAAGCTCAACAAGAATCACAGCTATAGGTTAAAGACCATTTAGTGAAAGTTCTGTTGCAGCTTCTTTTGCACTACAACTAGAATCAATTACTCAATAACTGCTTCAACTTTTAACTCTAAATTGACTGCTCTCACGACTAAAGTCGTGGGATATTTCCCTAAATCTCAGCCTTTTTTACTTTGTCTCTCAGTAGAGATTCATTTCTATCATCAATACTGGTAAAGGTATTAGCTATTCATAACGAACTAAATAAATAAGCCATAAAAGTTTAGGGATATTCTATGCTAGAAAAAACTAGGAAAATAGCAACGCTAGAACATCTAGATCACAACAAAACACCCCCTAAATACAAAATAAGATACTACTCAATCAGTTTTGGCTTTGTAATTATCCTAAGCATTGGCACAAGCATTGTTTTTTTCATAAATTACAAGCAATTTATCCGAAACCAAACAATAGCTCTAAAACAATTTCGTAAATATCAAAAACTAGGACTTCCCAAAACACAAATTGTTAAGCAATATAATCAATTGAAAACTCTACAAAATAAAAGTTTTGGACCTATCCCAATAAAATGGTTAGGTACCAGTAAGCAAATAGCTTCTATCCAAAACCAAGCCAAAAGCTCTTACAACGCCTATAGTTCTAAACAAAAAAAGTTAGCTATTGCTGCTGGAGATCATCTAATAAACTTACAAACAGGTTGGAATGGAGCATCTACTCCTTCCAAGATCAACAAAGAAGTAAAAGCAGCACAATCTCTAAAAGCTCGTAAAGCTTTGGTAACAAAATGGAACACAGAAGCAAACTCGTGGCAACAACAACTAACTCAGCTGTCTCAAGTCTCAGGTGGTCTTACAAAAAATCAACCTAGCGATATCATCAATGCAGTAAATACCCTCTCTACTCGTCTAAACAACACCCCTTCTAACTGGAGAGGTTTACCTGAAGCCAAAGATGCTCTAGCAGATACTCAATCTTATTTGACTTTGCCCCTAGCAGAACAAATCTCTAGGCATGAAGAAATAATTCAAGAACTACAGAGTTCTTTAGCAGGTGTAAAACCTCCTTCACTCAATCCTTTTGGGTCTAGTTTTATCAATTATATAAAGACTCGCCAAGGGATTGTATCTACTGAAGCATTTAACTATAAAACCGGCA
>JAJYPT010000003.1 GCA_021795135.1 Actinomycetes bacterium | reverse complement strand
TCTAAATTATTAGAAGAATGCCCAGCTCCAGGATTGAGTCCTAAAGTACGCCAAGCTATGGGACAAGCTGCGCTCAAAATAGCAAAGCATTGTGGATATGAAAATTTAGGAACCATTGAATTTTTATATGAAAAAGATAAATTTTATTTTTTGGAGATGAATACTCGTCTTCAGGTAGAACATCCAGTGACAGAAATGACCACCGGTTTGGATTTAGTTCGCCTTCAAATAGAAATAGCAGCAGGACAATCTATAAAAGATAAAAAAGCTACTTTCGATCCCAATATGCATTCTATTGAATGCAGAATCAATGCTGAAGATGTTTCTGGAGGACTCTTTAGCCCAACTCCTGGAACTATTACTCAATTCGATACCCCAGGCGGATTAGGCATAAGACTAGATGCTGGGTACCAAAGCGGAGATAGCCTTCCAAGTTTTTACGACAATTTAGTGGCAAAACTCATCTCTTGGGGCCCCAATCGACAAATCGCTATAAAAAGGATGCTCCAAGCATTAACTGAGATCAAAATTCAAGGTATCAAAACCAATATCGAAGCTCACAAAGCAATCCTTGACCATAAAGATTTTCAAGACAATAACTATTCAACAAAATGGGTAGAAGAAAAGCTTAATTTTTCCAATATATCTTCTTTAGAAACAACTAGCCCAAACAAACAACTTGCCCTCCAAGAACAACAAATCCAAGCAGAAGTAAATGGAAAGTTATTCAACGTAAAATTATGGATATCTCCTAATTCTCAATTGCCCCAAGCTATCCCTGCTCAAGCTTCTAAACCCTTGAGTAGATCTTCTCGAAAACATCATGGTTCTGCATCAAAGACAGTTATTGCCCCCATGCAAGGAGTAATTACGAAAATAGCTGTAGAGGTTGGCCAAAGCATTGCACAAGGCGAAATTATCTGTGTATTAGAAGCTATGAAGATGGAAAATAATGTACTAGCTGATCAAAATGGAGTTGTAAAAGAAATCTTAGTCTCAGTAGGAGACTCATTGAGCAATGGGGATACAATAATAATTTTTGAATAAACTAAAACAGGTCCATCTAGGACCTGTTTTAGTAAGTTATTTATTTTTAATAAAGTTTTATCTTTTTATACCCCAGCTGGCGCACTCACTGGGTGAGGCATGCATAGCTCGTCATATTCAGCAATAACAATTTCACCAGCTTGTGGACCACAGGCTGGGCAATTTGGATCTCTTTGGACTTTAAAGGTTCTAAAAGACTCTTCTAAGGCATCATAAGCCATAAGACGCCCTACTAAAGGATCTCCTAGATTTAAAATTATTTTTATAGCCTCTAGTGCTTGTATAGATCCAATTATTCCAGGCAAAACTCCCAACACCCCTGCTTCTGCGCAAGAAGGAGCTAATTCTGGAGGAGGAGGTTCTGGCAGCATACAACGGTAACAGGGCCCTTCATATGGCTTGAATACAGTTGCTTGTCCTTCAAATCTAAAAATTGAACCATGAACTACTGGAATATTTTTCAAAAGAGATGCATCATTGACTAAATAACGAGTTGGAAAATTATCTGTTCCATCTACAATTACATCGTAACCATCAATAATATCTAAGATATTATCAGCACCCAACCTAACATCATAGGTAATAACTTTTACATCAGGATTTATTCCTTCTATGGCTACTTTGGCAGAATCAACTTTTCTTTGTCCTACTCTTTCTAGATTATGGATAATTTGGCGTTGAAGATTAGATTCATCAACTACATCCATATCCACTATTCCTATTGTTCCAATTCCTGCTGCTGCTAAATATAAAGCTGCCGGAGCACCCAGTCCACCTGCACCTAGTAACAATACTTTAGATTCTAAAAGTTTCTTTTGTCCTTTTTCCCCCACTTCAGGTAACAATAAATGCCTGTGATAGCGATTGCGTTGAGCTGCATTTAAAGTGGCTGGGGCTTGCCAGGGTTTGCCCTCATTTTTCCATTTCCCAAATCCTCCTGCCAAAGATTGGACTTTAGAATATCCTAAATCAAGTAAAGTTTTTGCAGCAAAAGCAGAGCGACCTCCACTTTCACAATAAATTAGAATAGGAGTATTTTTATCTGGGAGTTTACCTTCGCTTTGGAATTCCAAAAAACCCCTAGGTATATGTAAAGCACCAGGAATAGCTCCTTGTTCATATTCATCTGACTCTCTAACATCTAATAGAACAATTGGAGCAGAAGAATCTATTAATTTTTCAGCTTCTTCTGTATCTATTTCTTTTATTTGGGATTTGACGCTACTTAAAAGATCCCTCATATTAGCCATTGGCATCGCGCCCTTCAATATCAATCTAAATAATTATATATAATAAAATTTTGCTCTAGAAACTCTTACAATACAACAAAAAAACTACAACAATGTTTCCCATCAATAAAAACTATATAGATATCAAATAAACCTATACCCTTTAAAACAAGTATCAATTAGTATAAAATCTTCCAAACTGGATTAAATCTAATAGACAATGGAAATATAGCTGATCTTCCAGTTCTGAAGGTCACCTTTATTTCAAAATAACTAAGGCATAGATTAATTTTCCTAACAATCAAATACCAAGTTTATTCAACTCAGTTAGGAAACTTTGTCCAGTCTCTATTCCTAACTGATAGCTTTGAGATAATCCTTCTTCGCTAGCTTTAGTAAAATCAACTCCTAAAGTAGCTAGATCAAAAGGAGGCTGAATTAGAACTAATTTGGTATTTTGTATATTGATATCTTTATCTATCTCTTGTGTTTTAGCTAGATCCCGATAAAAAGTTCCCGGCTCTGTCCCAATTGCTGCTATCACATCACAGCCAATATCTGCTAATTCTTTAGACAAACACGAACTCGTATAGGACCCGTCAACATAAGCTTGTCCTTGTATTTGTGCTGGTATTTCCCAAGCATGAAGCATTCGAGTAGATGCATAAGCAACTTCGTCAAAATTATCATCTTTTAGCAAAAGATCTTTTTTTTGTGGATCTTTAGAATCATATATTTGGATCTCTAAGTTTTGTTTCACCCAAGATGAATTTTGACGAGCTGCTTCTAGAAGTAGCTTTTTACCCAGACGTTTTGCTTGGGGACTCTGAACAAGATCGGCAGCTTCTTGGTTGGCAACTCTACTTGTACCTATCAAAAATCTTGGAGTATTTGGATGAAATAATTTTTCACGCAAAATAGGTCCATATTTTTCTATACTTTCTAGTACTATTTCACTCATAGATTTATTTGAACCAGCTACTTCTATCCAATAATCAACACCTATTGCATTAGCTTGGCCAATTGCTGCAAATCCACCTGATAAAACAGATGACGATACTGTTGAATAGGAACTGGCTAGGATTCCTTCTGCTTCAAAAGTAGAAAGGACTCCATGTCCAAATACTCCTTTGAAAGTCCCTGATGCTACAGCTATTCCAAAATTCAATTTAGATCCTCATTGTATTATCTCAAGCGTTATATTATCTCCGTCATCACTTTACCTATAGGAGCATGTATAAAATAATCAGCTAAAGTATCATGGCAAGTAGCACTAGCATTGATTATTACTACTTTTACTCCTGTTTTTTTTGCAAAAGGAACCAATTTCGCAGCTGGTTGCACCACCAAGCTTGACCCAACAACTACTAACAAATCTGAATTTGAGATATAGCTATAAGCACTTTCTAAATCAGATTTATTCAAAACTTCCCCAAAACCTATTGCTGATGATCTCAGAATTCCATTACAGACCTCTTGGCCTTGTTGGTGTAGACATCGTGGATCTAAGTTTTGGGGAGAAACTCTTTGTATGACCTCTGGCATTGGATAACGCCGGGCGCAAGAACAACAAACAGCTTCAAATACATTACCGTGAAGCTCAATAACTTTTTGTGATCCTGCTTTTTGGTGTAAGCGATCAATGTTTTGAGTAACAATAGCAGTTAGTTTTCCTCTTTTTTCCAGCTCTGCCAATCTAAAATGAGCATTATTGGGTTCAGCTTTCCAAATAGGAGATTCAACTCGATCTTGCCAAGCCAGCTGTCTAACTTCAAAAGAATTCATATAGTAATGCACATTTGAAGTCTTTTTTAAAATAGGATTTTTACTCCAAACTCCATTAGGACCTCTATAGTCAGGAATGCCTGATTCTGTAGAAATACCAGCTCCAGTCAGAGCTACTATCTTATTAGATGCATCTATAACAGACTTTACATCTTGAATGATTTGAGGTGTAAACAAATCCAGACTATGCGACATAAACTTAGAGTTAATCTTTGACAGGAACTGTAAAAGATTCAAACAAATCTATCAAAAGCCTTACTCCAAATCCCGAACCACCCTTAGTCCAATATCCTTCGTTGTTGTCCGAACGAGCAGGTCCTGCTATGTCAAGATGAGCCCAAGGTTGTTCTCCTACAAATTCTTCCAACAACAAAGCAGCTGACAAAGTTCCAGCTTGTCCTCCAGAAGCACCAATATTTTTCATATCTGCGATTTCTGATTCTATATGTTTGCGATATTGACTAGGAAGAGGTAGTTGCCAACAAGCCTCACCAGTTGAATGGGCAGCTTTTAGGATTTGGTCTACTAAGGATTGGTTATTTCCCATCACTCCTGCAATCTCACGTCCAAGGGCAACCACACAGGCTCCAGTCAGAGTAGCTAAATCAATTATTGCATCGGGATTGATCTCACTTGCAAGACTTAATCCATCAGCTAAAATTAAACGCCCCTCAGCATCAGTATTCAAAACCTCTATAGTTTTTCCATTACGAGCTCGGAAAACATCTCCTGGTTTAGTAGCTCTCCCCCCTGGCATATTCTCAGTTACTGGTACTATAGCAATGACGTGGACTGGTAATGATAATTTTGCTAAAGCTGACATAGCCCCAACTACAGCAGCCCCCCCACTCATATCAGTCTTCATTGTCATCATGCCTTCAGCACTTTTGAGAGAAAGTCCTCCTGAATCAAAAGTAATCCCTTTGCCCACTAAGACAACGCTAGGAACAGAAGCAATATCTGTTGGAGGCTTATATTCCATTTTAATTAAACGAGGAGGCTCAAAAGAACCCCTAGAAACCGCTAGAACTCCACCTAGTTTTTCATCTTTGATAGTCTGTTCATCCCATACTTGGACTTCTAAGACTTCATTGGCAAGACCTTGGGCTATCTCTGCAAAATGACTAGGAGATAATTTTCCAGCTGGTTCATTGACTAAATCCCGAGCTAAATACACAGCTTCGGCAATTAATTCAGCTTTTTGTAGTGCTTGTTGAGGAGCTTTTTTTATAAATACTTTTTCAACTTTATTATCTTGAGAATTAGATCTATAAGTATCAAAACTATAAGAGCCTAATAAAACACCTTCTCCTAGTGCTTGATAAAACCCTTGTGGACCAAAGTCATCTTCAACCAAGTCAATTTCTATAGCTACAGTTGTGTAGTTTTTAGATGCTCTAATAAAAGCTGCGCCAGATTTCCTTAGAGCATCTAAATCAAATTTTGATTTATCACCCAAACCGATCGCTATACTGACAGGAGATCCTTGTCCTGGGGACATTAGATATGTTTGTCCTAGCTTTGCTTCAAAGCCTACTTGTTTCAAGATAGAAACATCTATCTTGTCTCCTGCTTCAAGTGTAGATCCTTGAGAAAAGACACCAAAACCTATTGCTTGGACTTCAGATGGTATTTGTGATGCTGATTCTAACTTAATCATTGATTCTCCTTAGAACGACTAAATAAAAAATCGCCTTCTTGCCATCGAGCTAAAGCCCAGACTAGATCTGATAGGCGATTTAGATAAATTGGTGCCAAAGAATTACTATTTGAGTTCCAGCTAATACAACAACGCTCTGCTCTTCGTATGACAGTTCTTGCCAAATCTAATGAAGCAGCAATTGGAGTTTGTCCTGGAATGACAAACTCATTTGGCATTTGGAATTTTTCAGCTGTCAAATCTATCATAGACTCTAGTCTTTGTATCATTGAGCTGGTAACTAGAGATTCTTGTGGTTTTAGCTTATGACGATTTTCATCTTTGGTTCCCACTTCAGCCATCAAAATCCATAGATCTTTTTGAATAGAAACTATAATAGAATTCAATTCCGATGTTTTGTGAGATAAAGATCTAGCTACCCCCAATGCAGCTTGTGCTTCGTCTATAGCTCCAACTGCATGTATTTGAGCATCGTCTTTAGGAACTCTTCCACCAAAATAAAGTCCAGTTGTTCCATTATCACCAGTTTTTGTATAAATTTTCAATTTGATCTTTTTTTAAATCCAATAAATACTTCTCAATTGACTGGTATAGAAATTAAAGAACTAGCATTTTGTGCTGCTGCTTTGGCATGATAGCTAGAGCGAGTCAAAGGAGAGGATTCAACATGGGAAAATCCGACTCCCAAAGCAAATTCTTTCAAATCTTCAAATTCTTTAGGCTCAACCCATCTCGAAATAGGCAAGTGATTAGAACTAGGTCTTAGGTATTGACCGAGGGTCAATATATCTACCCCTATAGAACCCAAGTCAATAATACTTTGAGAAATTTCTTGTTCGGTTTCTCCCATGCCTAAAATCAGTCCTGACTTTGTAACTAGTCCTGCTTGTTTTGCTCTAGCTAACACAGCAAGGCTAGTTGCATAAGATGCTGAGGGTCTAATAGCTCTTTGCAACCTAGGAACAGTTTCTAAATTATGATTCAAAACCTCAGGAGCAACAGAAAATATTTTTTCTAAAGAATTTAAGTTGGATTTGAAATCAGGAATCAAAATCTCAATAGAAACTTGCGGGCAAAGTCTTCTAATGTGTTCAATACTAGAGACAAAACCACTTGCCCCTCCATCTTCTAAGTCATCTCTTGCAACAGCTGTAAGAACCACATAAGAAAGATTCATCTGCTTTACAGCTTGGGCAACTCGCATTGGCTCTTGATGATCTAATTCAAGTGGTCTTCTAGTATCTACCAAACAAAAAGCACAAGCTCTAGTACAGCGAGTACCATTGATCATGAAAGTAGCTGTTCCTTGATTCCAGCACTCATATATATTAGGACAACCCGCCTCTTCGCACACTGTTGCTAAATCAAAACCTTTGAGAGTAGATCTCAATTCTTTATATTCTTGACCTATGTTGAACTTAGCTCTAAGCCAGGGGGGCTTACGCTTTGTTTCAATCCACTTGACTGGTTCAGAGCTAGAAGAAAAAGCCTCGTTCAAACGAGTTGTCAAATGTTTAGAAGCAAGTTTTGGAATAAGATTTTTTTGCCCAACTATAGAAGTGTTTTTCCAAGCTACATCTTGTCGAGAAATAACAATATCGCTATCTTGAGAGACTTCTGCCATAAAAGCTGCAGCTTTTTTCTCAACCAAATCCACTACTTCATGCAAAGAAGTTGTAATTCCTTCTGCCAAGACAGAAGTAACTGCTTTGTCTGATATCCCACATGGAACTATGTTTTCAAACATAGAAAGATCAGTTGAAACATTCAAAGCAGCTCCATGCATAGTTCTTCCCTTTGAAATACGGGTTCCTATAGCAGCAATTTTACGAGCATTAGAACCATTCGGATCAACCCAAACTCCAGGATATTGAGCTAATCTGCCCACATTTGTTATACCTAGTTCAGCCAAAACTTCAATAATTAAATTTTCCAAAGTATTTACATAAAAAGTTGACATATGAGACCTGGGAGCAAGATCGACAACTGGATAAATAACCAATTGCCCCAAGCCATGAAAAGTAGTGGCTCCACCTCGCTTTACCTTTACAACTGGAGCTCCTAGATCTTTGACTAATACTTCTTCTTGGGAGGCTCTTATGCCTTGGGTATAAACAGGTAGATGTTCCAACAAGAGCATATAGTCTTTGCCTTTTGCGCTAAATAAAGAATTCTGAATAGCTTCAGCATCAGCAAAAGAAGTTTTCCCCAACCACCTAAATTGAAGATTTCGACTCATCTATATCTCCTGGTCCCAATCTTTGGTTTCAATTATTTGTTTCAAACGGGCCAAAAAGGCAGACGCATAAGCTCCATCTACTGCTCGATGATCAAAAGACAAGGCCAAGATGCCAACAGAATGGATAGCAATGGCTTCTCCTCCGTCTGGTCCTTGTACAACTACTGGACGTCTTTTAATTCCATCAGTAGAAAGAATTGCTACTTGAGGTTGGTTGATTACAGGAACAGTAATAAAGGTTCCAAAAGGCCCAGGGTTTGTAATTGTAAAAGTTCCCCCAGCTATATCATCTGCACCCAAGCGTCGACTTCGAGCTCTGGAGGCTAGATCTACTATTTCTCTAGCCAAAGCTCTAACCCTTTTGCCATCTGCATTATGTATTACAGGAACTATCAATCCTTCAAAATTTAAATCAACAGCTATTCCAAGATGGATATCTTTATGCACTACTAAAGAATCGGCATTTACCGAGGAATTCAAATGAGGAAATTCTCTCAAACATTGGGTAACAGCTAAAGATATAAAAGCAAGATAGGTAAGACTAAAACCTTCTTCAGCTTTGAATTGAGCCCCTTTTTTTCTACGTAACTTCTCTATATTTTCAAAATCAACTTCTATCGCTACAAGAGTGTGAGCCGAAGTAGCTATGGAGTGGACCATATGCTGAGCAGTACGACGACGCATATTAGAAAAAGGAATAATTTCATCATGAGACGAAATTGGTATTGGTTCTACTTTTTGATAAGGAGTCTCTGGAACAGTTTTGACTTCTTTGACAATAGATGGTTCATCTTTTTGTCTAGAAGTTCCTCCTTTAGCTTTAGATTCTGCCAACAATAAAACATCTGAACGGGTAATACGATTTCCATCTCCTGTTGGAGTTACTTCCGAAGGATCTATGTCATATTCTTGCAGCAATTGACGAACCAAGGGCGACATAAGACGACCTGTAGCACTGGCATTGCTAGTAGGAGATTTTTCAACCTTAGGAGAAGATGGTAATGCCTGAGTAGGTTCTGGAGGTTGTTGTGGTTGTGAGACAGAGTCGTTCTGTTTTGGAACCGAGTTCGCTGAATCTAAAACCTTTGGGCTAGATTTTTGTTCAAAAGTCTCAGGAGGAGAACTCTTAGGCGAATCTGATGCTTGTAAATCATCAGAGATAACAGCCAAGACTGCCCCAACTGGTACTGTCTCACCTTCTTTGACTAAAATGTTAGACAAGAAACCTCCTGCTGGAGACGGGACTTCAGAATCTACTTTATCCGTAGATACCTCAAAAAGTATCTCATCTACTGCTATTGGGTCGCCTTGTTTTTTTAACCATCTAGTAATTGTGCCTTCGGTGACTGTTTCACCTAATTGAGGCATTATAACTTCAGCCATTATCCGTGTAGTCCTCTTCCGGTAAGTGACATAACTGTTTCTCCAAAAGCTTCAGAAAGTGTAGGGTGAGGCTGTATAAAGTTAGATACTTCTTCAGGAGTAGCTTCCCAATTTACAGCCAAATATCCTTGTCCTAAAAGTTCTGTTGCCCAAGGGCCCACTAAGTGAACCCCTAAAATCTTTCCCGCGCTACCATCATAATTTCTTTCGCTTATTACTTTTACTAAACCTTCAGATTCTCCAATTATAAGTGCTCTACTGTTGCCCGCAAAACGATGTTTGGAAACCAAAATATCATGACCAAGATTACGAGCTTGATCCTCAGACAATCCAACAAAAGCAACTTCGGGATGAGAATAGATACACCAAGGCACAGCAGAATAATTTACTGGCAAAGGGTCTTCTTTTAGAATTTCTTTTATCGCCACAATAGCTTCTGCAAATCCAACATGGGCTAGTTGGGCAGTTGGAACCAAATCTCCTATGGCATACACATTTTCTAGATTAGTTCTCATTTTGTTATCAACAACTACAAACCCTCGATCATCTATTTCGAGACCTATTTGATCGCTAGCTATTTTTTCAGAATTTGGCTTTCTTCCAACTGAAACAATTATGGTATCTACTTCTAAAGTATGTAGTTTTTCACCATCTGTCTCATTAGAAGAAAAACTTATCTTAGTAGTACTAGCACCAGGGATATGTCCTTGTATGCGAACTCCTGTTTTTACTTCAATTCCACGTTTTTTAAATGATCTATCTAGAACTTGGGCAACATCTGCATCTACCCCTGTCAACAATTGAGGCAAAGCTTCCAAAATTGTTACCTTTACACCTAAATCTGACATCATAGAAGCAAATTCACACCCAATAGCACCTCCTCCAATAACAGCTACTGAGCTAGGAAGAGTCTCCAAAGATAGAACTTCATCAGAGGTCATGACAAAACGACCATCTACTTCAAAACCATCCAAAGTACGAACATCTGAACCTGTTGCAAGGATAATGTAATTTCCCTCCAGTTGCCCATATCCTTCAACTTCTACAGTATTAGAATTTTTGAGATATCCCCGACCTTGGATAATAGTCACTTTACGTTTTCGTAAAAGACCAGTCAAACCCTTCCAGAGCTGGTCTACGACTTTTTGCTTGCGGGCTTGGCTAATAGAAAAATCAATTTTTGGCTTAGATGTTTCTATTCCAAAAGTTTTCGCATTAGAAACGCTTCGATAGATCGCAGCTGTTTCTAAAAATTCTTTAGCAGGAACGCATCCTTTATGTAAACAGGTTCCTCCTACTTTGCTAGCTTCTACCAAAGCAATGGACAATCCTGCAGAAGCTCCATAAAGAGCAGCTCCATAACCTGCAGGACCGCCTCCCAATATTACTACGTCGAATGTTTTTGAACTTGTAGTCACTTTTTAGAGAATAGGCGACAAAAGCCTTACTAAAAAGTTTTTTGCCAAATTAACCTAAACTAAAGGTGAAATATCTCCTCTTTCTTGACTTTGTGTAGCAGCACAGCGACTCGCTATTAGATCAACAAAATCATTACCTGGATTTCCTGAGTGTCCTTTTACCCAACTAAAACTCACCTGGTCTTGTCCACGTTCTAAAAATAACTTGACCAAAGGTTCCCATAAATCTCTATTAGCTACTGGTTTGCCAGCACTGTTACGCCAAGAACGATTAATCCAATTACGCCACCAATTTTGACGAAAACAATTTACGACATAAGCAGAATCACTTATAATCTCCAAAGGGACACTAATACTTTTAATTGCTTGTAAAACTGCTGTAATCTCCATCCTTTGATTCGTAGTATTGGCTTCGCATCCACCCTCCCATGGTCCTTGAACGACTGCAAAGGCCCATCCCCCCGGTCCTGGATTACCAAGACATGCTCCGTCGGTAAAAACTTTCAATTGTTTTTGTTGCAAAAAATCATCTCCTAGTTTTTTACAATAATAAAAGATAAAATCAAATTAAATGTTTTGTTTTTAGATACAACAAACAAATTGACCAAAGTTGATAACATAGGCTTTTATAGTAAATGACATTCACTAAGCCCAAGTACTGCGAGCGTAAACGTGATTTTTGACGGTTTTTCCCATCAGATACCAGACATAGACAAACAAGAAACAACCGAGTGGTTAGATTCTTTTGATGCAATAGTTGACATCAAAGGGCGCAATCGCGCTCGTTTTTTACTGATGAAGCTCCTAGAACGTGCCAGAGAAAGCCAAGTGGGCTTTCCAGGCACTATTTCTTCTCCTTATATAAATACCATCCCCACTGAACAAGAACCTTGGTTCCCAGGAGATGAAGATATGGAAAGAAAAATACGAGCATATATCCGCTGGAATGCAGCAGTAATGGTTACTCGTGCAAATGCCCGTTCCGACGGCATAGGAGGTCACCTCGCTACTTATGCCAGTTCGGCTTCTTTATACGAAGTTGGATTTAATCATTTTTTCAGAGGAAAAAATGATGGTCAAGCTGGAGATCAAGTATTTTTTCAAGGCCATGCAGCTCCTGGTATTTATGCAAGAGCTTATTTAGAGGGTAGATTAAATGAAGCCCAGCTAGATAATTTCCGAATGGAATTAGGAGGAGAGGGTCTTTCTTCTTACCCCCATCCTCGCTTAATGCCCGATTTTTGGGAATTTCCCACCGTATCGATGGGTATTGGCCCTATAAATGCTATTTATCAAGCTCGTTTTAACCGCTATTTATTACATCGCCAAATTGCAGACACCTCCAAATCCAAAGTTTGGTGTTTTCTAGGAGATGGAGAAACTGACGAACCTGAATCTCTTGGAGCTCTTTCCTTGGCTGCTCGTGAAGGCCTTGACAACCTTATTTTCGTAGTCAATTGCAACCTTCAAAGATTAGATGGCCCTGTTAGGGGCAATGGGAAAATAGTTCAAGAACTAGAAGCTATTTTTAGAGGCGCTGGATGGAATGTTATAAAAGTTATTTGGGGCACCAAATGGGATGAATTGCTTGCTCGAGATGTTGATGGAGTGTTAGTAAATAGGCTAAATAATACCTTAGATGGGGAATTCCAAAAATATACCGTAGAAAGTGGAGCCTATATACGAGAACACTTCTTTGGTCCTGATCCTAGATTGAGAAAATTAGTAGAACATCTAAGCGATGATGAGCTTAGAACATTGCCTCGAGGAGGGCATGACTATCGTAAATTATATGCTGCTTATAAAGCAGCAGTAGAACATGAAGGTTCTCCTACTGTAATCTTAGCTAAAACAGTAAAGGGATGGACTCTAGGGCCTGATATCGAAGCTAGAAACGCCACCCATCAAATTAAAAAAATGACCAAGACTCAAATGCTTGCCCTAAGAGATCGTCTTCATTTAGAAGAAGATATTCCAGTAGAAGCCCTAGATGCAGAATTACCACCTTATTATAGTCCTCCTCCTGGGTCTCCTGCTCACGAATACCTAATGGAACGACGTGCTGCTTTGGGTGGTTCTTTACCTAAAAGGGTAGTACGTTCTAAACCTCTTCCTGAATTAGTCCCTTCTACTTATGAAGAGTTTTTAAAAGGATCTGCCAATCAAGCAGTTTCTACAACAATGGGTTTTGCACGTCTGATGCGAAACTTACTTAGAGATCCAGGAGTGGGCAAAAGAATAGTTCCGATAATTCCAGATGAAGCTAGAACTTTTGGCTTAGATGCACTTTTTAGAGAAATAAAGATTTACGCTCCCCAAGGTCAGCTCTACACCCCAGTTGATGCCGATCTTTTGCTTTCATATACAGAAGCAAAAGATGGTCAAATCTTAGAAGAAGGCATTACAGAACCTGGCTCTTTAGCAAGCTTTACCGCTGCTGGCACCTCTTATGCCACCTGGGGTCAGCCAATGATTCCCTTCTTTATCTTTTACTCAATGTTTGGATTCCAAAGAGTTGGAGATCTTGCTTGGGCTTTTGCAGATGCGAGAGGAAGAGGTTTTTTGCTGGGAGCAACAGCTGGAAGAACCACCCTTGAAGGAGAAGGTCTTCAACATGACGACGGTCATTCTTTAGTATTGGCTTCTACTTTCCCCAACCTTATGGCATATGATCCTGCTTTTGCATACGAAGTAGCAATCATTGTCAATGAAGGAATAAAGCGAATGTATGGACCTAATCCCGAAGATATTTTTTACTATATAACTTTATATAATGAAAATTATGTCATGCCGGCTCTTCCAACAGGTAAAGAGGCAACTAGGGTAAAAGAAGGCATACTTAGAGGAATGTATCGCTTTAGTGATGCACCCTCCCCATCTTCTCATAATCGTCACGGTGCCATATTATTTTCTGGATCAACTTGGAAAGCAGCTGTAAAGGCCCAAAAGATGCTTTCTGAGCAATGGGATACTTCTGTAGAAATTTGGTCGGTGACTTCTTATAAGGCTTTGAGAGAACAAGCTTTAGAAACAGAACGTTGGAATCGTCTTCATCCAACTGCTAAACAAAAAATTCCTTTTGTCAAAACTTCTTTAGAATCTATACAAGGACCAGTCATAGCAGTAAGCGACTTTATGAAATCAGTACCTGATCAAATAGCTAGATGGGTTCCTAATAATTACTCATCCCTTGGAACTGATGGATTCGGACGTTCTGATACTAGAAAAAACCTAAGACGTTATTTTGAAATAGATGCTGAACACATTGTGGTAGCTGTTCTTTTTGCCCTTGCAAATAGTAATGAAGCAAAAGCAGAAGAAGTACAAGATGCAATTGCTAAATATGGCCTAGCCACTGACTCAGTTAATCCTGCTTTTTTACAATAGATGAATAGCTCTAGTACTCATCCAAAATCTCTCGCCTTAGCAGGAGAGCCAAATGCTGACCAATTACTTGCCCAAGACCCATTAGCTTTATTGATAGGAATGGTTCTAGATCAACAAATTATGCTGGAAAAAGCATTTAGGGGTCCTTTAGTGCTACAACAAAGGGCAGGGAGTTTGGATCCTGGTTATATAGCAAATTTGGATCCTGCAAAACTAGACTCTTATTTCTGCCAAACTCCTTCTTTGCATAGATTCCCTTCAGCTATGGCAAAAAGAGTTCAACAGCTTTGTAAAATTATTACTGATCAATATAACTCTAAAGCCGACCAAGTATGGCTAGGAGCTAAAGATGCAGAAGAACTTTTACAACGCATTGAAGCTCTTCCTGGATTTGGGAAACAAAAGGCTAAAATTTTCATTGCTTTGTTAGGTAAACAATTTGGAATTCGTCCTCCAAGATGGCAAGAAGTAAGTTCTCCTTTTGGTCAACCAAATGTTTATCTATCCATTGCTGACATAGTTGATTTGGAGTCATTACAAAAAGTCCGCCAATATAAAAAAGATTTAAAAGCAGAACAAAAAAAGCTATCTAAAGGCTAAAAACTTGTCAGTGAACTTAGAAAATCGCTATTTATATCTATGTACTCCTATTAGGCCTGATTTTGAACAATTTTTATCTAATTGCATAAAAGGCGGAGTAGATATAGTACAGCTTAGAGATAAAACAGCAGATGCTAAACAAATAATAAAATATTCTCATAAAGCGATCGAGATTTGTAATGAATTTGGAGTTCCTTTTATACTCAATGATCGTCCAGATATTGCCTTAGAGGTAAAAGCAGACGGAGTACATCTTGGTCAAGACGATGTTCCTGTAAGCTTGGCAAGAAAAATACTTGGCCCTGAGGCGATTATAGGATTATCTACTCACAGCGAGAAAGAACTAAGAGCTTCTTTATACCAACAAACTGACTATATATCTGTGGGCCCCCTAGAACCTACTCCCACCAAACCAGGTAGAGCCGGAACCGGGGTAGAATATTTAAAACAAGCTAGTCAAATTTCAAAAGTTCCTTTTTTTGTTACAGGTGCAGTCCAACCCAAAAAAATTAGAAATTTAGTATCACTAGGAGCAAAAGGATTTGTAGTGGTGCGCTGGATAACAGAGTCAGAAAATCCATTTGAAGCATCCAAACAAATAAGAAAAGAAATTGATACCCAATTGCAAGCTAAACGAATTGACGGTCCAGCCACCCCAAAAGAATAGCAATAGCTCGAGGATCGTCTCTTATACGGTGTTTGGCACCTGGTATAACTCTAAGTTCTACTTGTTCTTCAGCAGCGTTAGATAAGGCTCTAGCTTCTACAGCTGGGGCTACTTCGTCTTCAGATCCATGTACAATCAATAAAGAACGAGGAGGGACTTTTCCAATTCCAGCAATTGGCTTTATTGATTTAAACTCATTGCGCCATTTATCTAAATCCACTTGATGCTTTGGTTTTATTGCTCCAACTCGTTTGGCTAAATCCACAATCAGCTCTGGATTAGACCATTCATTGAAATCTGACCAGGCACCAAAAGAAGCTACTCCTTTGATACGAGCATCTTCAGCTGCTGCACATAGAGCTAGTCCGCCACCCACACCAAAGCCTGCTAGCCAAACCCCGTTGATTTTATCCATCTCATATACAAAATCTACAGCTGATTTCAAATCATTTAGCCATTGAGATAGAGAAAATGAACCTGGAGCATCTCCAATTCCTGAGAAATTAAAATAAAGTACCGTCCAGCCAACTTCTTGAGAAATTCTGTCTGCAAGTTCACAATAGGTCTTTGAAAAAAGATTGGTCTCTTCTTTGAAAACAGGAAAATCATGACAAAGAATCAAAACATGAACCAAAGGCATACTTGCATTTTTAGGAGGGAAAAATATACATCCTGGAAGAAGATAATCGTTACTTTTTATCTGTGTTTGCATTTAGCACAAAGTCTAGTATTTAAAAATAGTTCAGCCCTAGATTAGACATAAAAATTGCACAAGGATAGCTAGCTATCCTTGTGCAAAACTACTGGGAAAAGAAATTCACAAGTTTGTTTATCAAGTGGGACTAGACTTGACACGTTGTGAATTCGGTGCCTGACTTGGATTGTCAGGAAGTCCTCAGTGCTGCCTAACGGTCAGACACCTCCAGAGTCCCAAAACGTTTACCTATCAGTTGGACCACCTCCTTTCTCTGGTAATTTAAACATATCGCATCTACAAATAATAGAAAAATCATCCAAAGAAATTTTTTCTATTATTTCTAAGGAGGAAAATGACCGATATTGCTTACGAAGACGAACAAAGTATTATTTATCAAGTTTCAGTGGGAAATTTAGATAACAATGTTTATTTTCCAGTTTGTAAAAAAACTTCTAACTCCATAATTATAGATGCAGCAGACAATCCTGAACTTTTACTAAAATTGTCTAAAAAATTGAAGTCTACTACAGCAGTTCACACCCATGGCCATTGGGATCATGTACGTGCAATAGCTCAGCTTAGAAAAGCTGGGGTCAAAGTAGGTATAGGAACTAAAGATAGTTCAATGTTAGAAGAATACGATTTTTGTATCGAAGATGGACAAGAACTGCCCTTTGGAAACTTAATATTAAAAGCTATACATACTCCAGGACATACTCCAGGATCTACCTGTTATTCAATACCTGGCTCTTCTGTTTTGTTTAGTGGAGATACTCTTTTCCCAGGAGGCCCCGGCGCCACTCATTTCCCTGGAGGAGATTTCAAACAAATCATGGATTCTCTAAAAAATAAAGTTTTTGCTCTATTTGCAGACAATACAGTAGTTCTTCCTGGACATGGGAAAGCTACAACTATTGGAAATGAACGGCCTCATTTAGATGAATGGATTCAAAGGGGATGGTAACCTTTTAATAGTAATATTCTCATAAACTTTCTATAGATATAAACTGGAACTGTGACTACACCTCTTTTTGAAATCCAAGATCTTCATGTCAACGTAGAAGGAACTGAAATCCTAAAAGGCGTTAACCTATTAGTAAATGATGGGGAGATACATGCCCTAATGGGTCCTAACGGCTCAGGAAAATCTACATTAGCCAATACTTTATTAGGTAGTCCTGATTATGAAGTCACTTCAGGAAAAATTATTTTTCAAGGTGAAGACATAACTTCTTGGACCCCAGATATAAGAGGTAAAGCTGGTATATTTTTAGCTTTTCAATATCCAGAAGAAATTTCTGGCGTACCAGTTATCCAATTCTTACGTCAGGCTCTTTCAGCTAGAAAAGGCATGGAACTTTCCATACTTGAACTTAGACTTACAATAATGGAATGGATGGACCGCTTGGGTATGGATCCTTCTTTTGCCACCCGACATTTAAATGAAGGCTTCTCAGGAGGAGAAAAAAAACGTAATGAAGTTCTCCAAATGGCTATATTGGAGCCAGAGATAGCTATATTAGATGAAACAGATTCTGGGCTCGATATAGATGCCCTTAGAGTGGTAGCTCGAGGAGTAAAAGAAGTTAGAAAGAGCCGTCCCGAATTAGGAGTTCTACTAATTACCCATTATCAAAGAATATTAGATGAGATAACTCCTGATTATGTTCATATCTTAGTAAATGGAAAGATAGTGGAACAAGGTGGACCAGAACTAGCTAAACAACTCGAAGAGCAAGGATATGAAGCTTGGCGTGAGAGAAATTAAAACAAATGTTATACGGCTTTCTGCGTGGCATTTTTAACTACTTTCTAATTCATTGGAACACTATCGAGTACTCCAATGAATTACTAAATAACTAAAATGCCAATTTTAAACCGCCTGGATCCCGAGTTTATGCCAGTGGTCTCAAAATTGCCTGTTTTGGATTTAACAAATATTGAGGCTGTTCGAGCAGCAAGAGCCTACGGTCATGTTCCAAAATCAAATCTATCAATTAGCCATTCAGATTATTGGACACCAAGCAAAGACAACAAACCTAGTGTGATGCTTAGGATTTTTAAGCCTTCTTCTAACACAAATGATGTTTTGCCCTGTCTATATTGGATTCAAGGCGGAGGATATGTCATCACCTCTCCAGATTTAGATGACCAATTCTGTGAAGAAATCGTCAACAAACATCAATGTGCTGTCGTTTCTGTAGATTGGCGACGGGCACCTGAGCACCCTTTTCCAGCAGCACTGCAAGATTGCTATACTGGCTTAGCTTGGATCATAGAAAATGCCTCACAATTACAAATCGATATTAATCGAATAGTTGTCGGTGGTCGTAGTTCAGGAGGAGGTTCTGCAACTAGTTTGGCTTTACTTATACGAGATAAAGGAGAATTTAATATTACTCATCAAATTCTAATCTCTCCCATGCTTGATGATACTAATTCCACACCTTCTAGCTATATGGTTACCGAGCCTCAATTATGGAATCGTACTAATAATGAAATTGCTTGGCGTAGTTACCTAGGAACTAATTATGGAACAAAAAATATATCACCATATGCAGCTCCTACCCGAATGACTGATTTATCAGGAGTTGCACCAGCAACAATAATGACTGGTGAATTAGATTTATTTGTAGATGAAGACATAATTTATGCTAATAGACTTATGCAATCAAATGTTTCGACTGAACTACATGTGTATCGTGGTGCCCCTCATGGTTTTGACCATATGGTACCCACAGCTCAAATCTCTCAACGTTTTACGTCTGATCGAGATATTGCACTCAAAAACACTTTTTACCCACAATAATAAAGTCTATGTTAGTTGTAATCTTGCAAAAAAGAGCCTAACTTTAGGTACTCCAATGAGATGGATTCGGAAGTGCAGCAAGTAGCTTTTTTGTATATTCATTTTGTGGATTTCTCAATACCTCTAAAGTTGGACCTTGCTCAACAACTTGACCATTATTCAATACAAGAAGATTATTAGTTACCAAACGAGCGCTAAGTAAATCATGAGTTATATATATAAGACTTATCCCAGTTTGTCTTCTTAGCTGATCCAATAAACTAAGTATTTCGGCTCGAAGTGAAACATCAAGCATCGATACTGGCTCATCAGCTACAAGTAATTGAGGCTTACACGCTAATGCGCGAGCAAGTACAACTCGCTGGCGCTGACCTCCAGAAAGCTGATGAGGAAGTTTAGCACCAAATTGTTCAACAGGGGTCAAACCAACCAGTTCAAGCAATTCATTGACCCGCAATCGAGCTTGCTGTGTTGAAACACCTAAATAATTGATTATTGGGCGGGTCAAAGCGTAGCTAACCGTATTGAGTGGATTAAGAGCTGCGTAAGGGTCTTGAAATACTAGTTGGACATCTCCATAGTAATGACGTAGATTCTTACCACGAAGTCTCTCCACTCTATAGTCACTAAAGACAATACTTCCCGAACTTGGCCGTTCTGCTCCTGTTATCAAACGAGCAAGAGTACTTTTCCCGCTCCCACTAGCACCAACTAGACCGATGGTTCCTCCAGCTGGAAGTGTAAATGAAACATTTTTAACTGCCACTACCGATGCTTCATGGCGTCGCCGTCCTTGATATAGCTTTGTGACATCTTCAACTACTAAAGTCCCAGTTTTTCTAAAACTATCAATTTTATTCATTGAGATTTTCTTTTGTTTTCTGACTCGCCACAAAACAGGCTACGTGGCCAAATTCACTACGATACAAGGGAGGTTCATTTAAAGAACATTGTGCTTCGGCCAAATTGCAACGGGGCTGAAACGAACAACCATCTATATGAGAAGAAAGATCTGGAGGCGAGCCCGGAATACCTCCTAGCTTTACTTCTTCAGCTCTTGGATCAGCGTAACAATCAAGCAAAGCTTTTGTATAGGGATGTTGGGCGTGTTTATACATCGTCGAAGAATTTTGGTTTTCAACTACCCGGCCTGCATACATTACCATTACACGATCAGTTGCATCCAGTACCAACCCCAAATCATGACTTACCAATAAAGCAGAAAAGCCAAAACTATGTTGTAGTTCTCTAATGGTAGCTATGACTGCTTCTTGAGCTAGGACGTCTAATGCAGTAGTTGGCTCATCAAAAATTACCAATTGTGGATCCAAAGCAAGAGCAAGTGCTATTGCTACTCGTTGACGCATACCTCCAGATAATTCATGGGGATAACGTTCAAGGGTATATTGTGGTAAGTGCACACTTTTCAAAAGAAGTTCTGCTTTAGAACGAATATCTTTAAATTTGACCTTTTCATACGCTCGCATGACATCTACAAAATGATCTTCAATACTGATCACAGGATTTAGAGCATTCATCCCACTTTGTAGAACAAGTGCAAAACTTTTACGCCGATGAAGACGTAGATTCTCTCCACTTAAGTCAGTAATATCTTCACCTTTGAAAAAAATTTTTCCTGAGACAAATCGAGCTGGTGAATGTAGCATTTTGGTAAGAGCATACGCAAGAGTTGATTTGCCACATCCAGATTCTCCTACTAAGCCAACTATCTCCCCATGTTCTATTCGTAGTGAAACATCTCTGACCGAATGTATTTCAGCTCCTCTGAAAGGTTCATACACGACATTTATCCTCACCGCTTCTAATAGGGACATTATTTATGTTCCCGTAGGCGGGGGTTGGCAAGAGCATCTACCCCAAAGTTGATTAATGATAATGAGGCAGCCAATAAGGCAATACAAAGGCCTGGAGCAAAAACAAGAGCCCATTCTCCAGTAAGTAGAGCACTGTTGTTTTGAGCCCAATAAAGCATTGTCCCCCAACTAACTATGCTGGGATTGCCTAACCCTAAAAACTCTAAACCTGCCTCAGCAAGCACGGCTGCTGTAGCTGCTCCAAAAAAATTGGCTGCAATAAGAGATGTCATGTTAGGTAATATTTCTCGCAAGACAATACGAGGAAGTCGCTCTCCAGAAAATTGGGCAGCTACAACAAAATCTCTTTGCCTCAAACTAGTAGTTTGGCTTCGAAGGACTCTAGCTCCCCACGCCCATCCAGTTACAAATATGACAAAAATGATTACCCCAATTCCACGTCCCGGTATATAAGTAGCAATCACTATCATCAATGGCAAAGAAGGAACTACCAGAGCAAGATTGACAACAAAAGACAAAATGGTATCAATAACTCCTCCCACAAAGCCAGCAACAAGACCAATGGTTACAGCTACAATCGTTGCAAGCGCACCGGCGGCAAAACCAACAAACACAGAAACCCGAGTGCCCCATATCAATTGAGAAAGAGCATCTTGGCCTTGACCGGTGGTTCCTAAGGGATGCGCCCAGCTTGGTGCTGCTGAACGTGAAAAATTTGTTGAAGTTGGAGAATAAGGGCTAAGCACTGGTGCCAATATTGCAGTTAGAATAAAAATACCAAGTATAGCTATTCCCACTCGAGCCTTGCGATTTTCCCATAAGGTTAAAAAAGCACGTATTATAAAAGTTCCAGAGTTAGAAGAGCGCGAAGAAAGCTTCTTCGCTAGTTCTTCTTTTGTCAACAAATTTTTAATATTATTATCTAACAAAGGAAAATTCATCGTCTAACTCGCGGGTCAAGCCATCCGTAAAGTAAATCTACTAAAAAATTAGCCACCAATACGGTAATGGTTATAATCAAAAATAAGGCTTGCATAAGTGGGTAGTCATTATTGATTACAGCGTTATAGAGAAGGAAACCGACTCCAGGATATGAGAAAACAACTTCGGTCAAAATAGAACCACTAACCACGAAACCTAGAGCCATTCCAAACCCGGTTAGATTAGGTAAAATAGCATTACGAGCTGCATAACGAAGAGCAATCTTACGACTAGGCAGTCCATTTGCTTCAGCAAAGATTACATAATCTTCCCCCAAAGTGGGAATCATATTATTTCTCATGCCAAGTAACCATCCACCCATGCCACTAACCAAAAGTGTTCCAGCAGGCAATAAGCTATGATATATTGCATTACCAAAGAAGCTAAAACTCATATTAGGACTCATAGAAGCCCCATATCCACCTTTAATTGGGAACCAGCCCAAGACGAATCCAAAAACAAATAAAAACAATAGTCCTGTCCAAAAATAAGGAAACGCCGAACTAAAAGTACAACTTACTGTTGCAAAAGTATCAAAAAGCTTATTTCGTCGCCAAGCAGCCAATACTCCAAATAAGGTCCCAATAATAAAAGCCAGTATGGTTACCGTACCTACTAAAGCCAAAGTCCATGGTAAGGCTTGAATTATAAGTTTACTTACTGGTTCGGGAAAATATGTGTAAGAAATTCCAAATCTCCCATGGGCAATATCGTTTAGATATTGCCCATATTGTGATATCAAACTTCCATGAGGGACTCCCAAAGTTGCTTGAATAGCCCGTAATTGTGATGGAGATACTGGTCCCATCCCAGCAAATTTGGCCAAAGCCGCTTCTGATGGAGTACCGGGCATCAACCTTGGGAGTAAAAAATTCAAAGTTATAGCGCCCCATAGGGTGAGGAGAAATACCGGAATTTTATGTAAGGCGTATCGCATCACTTATTCTTTGTCTTTGAAGCTGAGTACATTCATCTCAAGCCCTCTTGTGAAGATGAGTCATAATCATAATAGGAGGATCACCATATGGCGCTGGTGGAGCATATGGATTAGCAGCACTTGGCCATCCGGTATAGCTCTTAGTGCTATACTCTCCCCATGTTGCTCCATAAAATAGGGTCAAAACTGGCAATTGAGTATACATAATTTTTTCTAGTCCATATACAGCTTTTTTCTGCAAGGTAGGATTAGTCGTAACTAGCAATTGATTCAACAAAGCATCAGTTTTTGTGCTCTTCCATCTCTCATAGTTTGTTCCCACTCCTGTACTTTGACCAATAGGAGCAGTTAGGCTACTAGCTAGTAGATTATGGAAATCCAAATATGGGTTACCATTTCCACCAATGGAACCAAAAGCTGCTTGAAATTGGCCGGTTTGTAATTGGCTTTGGTAAGCTGCGAATTGAGGAGTAGATACTGTCACTGAAATTCCCAAGCGACCAAGTTCATGGCCAACTGTTTGGGCTCCACTAATCCAATCCGAAAACCCATTCGGAACAATTATTGAAAATTTGACCGGGGATCCATTAGGACTTAGAAGGGTATTGCCGTTTTTATGATAACCAATAGATGAAAGTAACTTCATTGCTTTAGCTACATTATAGGTAGGCACTCCTTTATTTGGATATGAAGGGTTGAGCCATTTTTTGAGACCTGGGAGTAAAAGCCCAGTTTGGCTAGCTGGTTTTACATATCCATTTTCAGCTTTAGTAGCTATAGTCTGACGATTCAATCCATCGGATAAAGCCTGGCGAAAAGTAAGATTATTGAAAGGTGCTTTAGCTAGATTAAGAAAAAGAGAAATTGAACCCCCTGGTGGAAACCAATATTTATTATACTTTGGAGCTTTATCTACCCACGATTGTTTTATGTTGGGAACAAATAAAGTTGCCCAGCTATAAGCATTCCTAGACAACTGTAGTTGAGAAGTTTGGCCTCCACTCATTGCGGGAAATATCAATTTAGGAACAGCTACATGAGAAGCTTGCCAACAATTAGGATTTTTCTTCAATATATATTGATTCGGATTAAACGAAGACAATACATAAGGTCCTGATACGACAGGGTTATTGTTTGTAAAAGTAACCGGATTTTTTATACTCGCCCAAATATGTTGAGGGACTATAAGAGTTTGAGCAATAATTTGGGCAAACGGAACATCGGGACTATTGAGGTGAAAAGTAACAACATTTCCTGATGAAGTTACAGAATTTAAATGATTCCATATTCCTGTTACATCAAGTGCTGGATATTTATGAAGTAAATTGAATGTAAAAACTACATCTGAAGCAGTGATTGGTTTTCCATCGCTCCACTTCATATTAGAACGAATGTCAAACTGCAAAGTGGTATTATTTACGAAATGATGGCCTGTGGCTAAAAAAGGAGTAAACTTTCCATTTAGAGTATTTACATACTCCAAGGGTTCGTACATATAGGTAGTTCCGATTCGCATATTTGACGAGAACGGATTAAAGTTTTTCTGTAAAGTTGGAGATCCATTATCAACTCCTATCGTCATAGAACCTCCTCCAGTACTTTTAACTGTACTTGTAGCAGTACTACCACATGCAGCTACTGTAAAAGCTACTGCTACCAACGTAGCAATCCTTTTAGTTCCGCTCTTGCGGCTAGTGTTTTTAAATTTATTTCTAGCCACTATCTGCTTAGCAAAACCTGGTGAATCCTTCATTTTTATCTCCCCCTTGGACTGTTATCCTAAGATGGTTTAAACCTAATCCGGACCACTGCCGGCATTGGTAAAATCACTTCATAGTTAACTTTTGTTTTTGTCGTTATAGTTAAATCATCCAACGTGGTCTCCCACAGCTGGTCTTGGGTAGCAATTTGCTTCCACAATTTTTCATTGGGCCATTTCACCTCAGGCGGACAATGCCTGATGATATTAGAATGATTACTATCTACTCGAGCAAGAAATACTTTATAGATCCCTGGCTCTAGCCCAACGACATCTAAAGATACAGTTCTCTCAAGTTGTGCATCTCCCTCAAACTTGGATGCATTGAGAGTACTGTTCCATAACAAAACATCAACTTGGCCATCGAAAGATTTTGTTGCCCATATCTCTACTAGGGATTCGGCACCATCACCTTCTATGCCAACTGGCAGAAGGTGATCTCCAAGCTCTTGCGCTAGGCGTACAGCCCAAAAACGAGGTTTTCGTAAATTGCCCACCGAAAGAAGACCAAAACCGTTATGAAACAACCGAGGAGGTCGTCCAAGTTCTTCAAAATGATCACTAATAACCCAATAGGCAACTGCATCAACTCGACCTTGTACAGCTTTAAAACCTCTTAAAATAAAAGGGGCTCCTAAAGCAGTATCATGGATAGGTCCGAAATGGGTAGATCCTACTCCCCATTCAGTCCACCATATCTTTGTCTTCTCTAGGTGGTATTTAGCTAAAATAGGCCTAACATCTAAAGGGGTATTGCCATAAGTGTGGGTAGATAAAAAATCCAAAGGTATTGCATTATCTGCAACATGAGCAATAAAAGCATATAACCACTCCCCAGCTGCAGTAGCAGGGCCGCCAACAATCAAACGACTGTCAACTTCTTTAATTGCCATTGCTGCAAGGTCATATAATTGAAAATAGTCTTTTTGAGTGCCTGTCCAAAAGACATCAAGATTAGGTTCGTTCCATACCTCAAAAGCCCATTGAGAAACTTCATCGATGCCATAACGCTCAACTAGATGTTTGCCTAGTTCAAAATTAAGCTCAGCCCATTTAGCCCAATCGCGAGGAGGCGAAATTATACCTCGGTAGTCAAAAACAGTAGCATTAGGGTCAGTTGCTAAATCATAAGGCATAAATGATAACTCAACAACTGGACGCAAACCCAATTCTATAATCTTGTCAAATATTGCATCGACTTTGGTAAAATTATATTTGGGATTACCTTGTTTCCATGAAAATACTTCCAAGTCATCATGATAAATCGCATGAGCTCGAACCATAGTTGCTCCAAGTTCGCTGCTCGCAATAGAAAGCGCTTGAGAAAACTCTTTACCAATAGGATTTCCAAAAACATCAAAGTCTTCATCTAGTTGGGATAAACGCTCAGAACCTATCATATGCCAAACTCGATCCAAATCACCATCTGAACCAGCACTATCAACTAGACCAATAAGGGGTCTGGCAATGGTTGATACTGCCTGACAAGTCACCGTCTTAGACATAGGTCCAGGTGCTATATCAAGTGATGCAGTCGCTGCTACTCGATAAGAATAAAAAGTTCCAGATACGATATCGGTATCTGCATATAACAATTCAGGCACAGCCAAGACATCGCTACCACCATGATTGATAGCAACAAATCCATCATCATCAAAAGAGCGAAAAATTATATAACCAATTGCTCCTTCTACTGGAAGCCATCTCAAAGTAATTTGAGCTTGCCCAGGAGTAGCTACTAACCCTGCAGGAGCTTGTAATGTTGAATTTATCTTGGTATTTAAAGTAGCTTGTTCATCAGAACGAAGACTAATTCGTTTTCGCCAATCATCTCGTGGTGAAATTGGTTTTTTAGTAGTCATCGTTTACACATCCACAACTTTGTCGTAACGTAAGTTCAGTTGGCAACGTAACTGATTGAGGAGAGGTAGCCCCACCTAAACGCACAAGAAGCAATCGAATAGATTCAGCACCCAGCTGTCTCATTGGCTGGCGAACAGTAGTCAAACCCGGCTGCAAATAGCGAGCTACTGGAAGATCATCGAAACCAGTAATTGCTACCTCTTGGGGTACTTTGATTCCTTCAGATATGAGTACTTTCATCATCCCAAATGCCATTTGGTCATTTCCAACGACAACAGATCTAGGAAGAGACCCTTTTGAAAGAATTACTTTAGCAATCCTACGACCACTAGCTTCTGTAAAATCTCCAGCCATCCAGGGGCTTTTTGGAACTTCAAGATTGGCTAAAGCCAATGCTTTACAATACCCACGAAAACGAGCTCTAGAATCTGGTGAATTCGAAGGGCCCCCTATAAACTTCACAGTTGGATATTTATGATATTCAACAAGATGTCTAGTGACAGCGGCTGCACCGCCTTCATTGTCTGCTATCAAATAGTCAACTCCCGAAATATGCCTATCAGCTGCTAATAACACTGTTGGAATCCTAGTAGCCAAAGAACGCATATCTACCTCTGGGACACTACGGGCCATTACCACCAATCCATCAACTTTACTTGCGATTGATAAAGCCAGTTCCCTACCAGAAGCAGAATGGGTCGCAGCTATCAACACTGCAATACCTTCTTGTCGAGCCGCTCTTTGTGCTCCTCTAATAATTTCATCAAAATAAAGCAGAGTCTCATGTCCAGATTCCATAGAAGGATCATCTAAATCTGGAAATATCAATCCTATAATTCCAGCTCTACAACCCGCCAAACCTCGAGCTGCATTACTTGGAACATATCCTAACTCTTGCATTACTGAAGTAATCATTTTTCGAGTAGCTTCAGAGACTCCAGGCTTGTTCTGCAATACTCTAGATACCGAAGCAATGGAAACCCCGGCTCGTTCAGCTACTTCATAAATTGTCGGTTTTTCGAATTCACTAGGCATACGTAAGCGCTTTCTCTATTTGAGCACTTATCTTACATACCGATAGGTATTATGTCTATAGCAGATCAAAAAAATTTCTAAAATTTATTTTTGAACACCTTCAAATACAAATAACTAAACTTAAAATAAATAGCCCTCCATGAAGGGATTCCTAATTTTTGAAAGTAATGGAAACTAAAAGAATAAATTTTAGAAATTTGTTGGTCAAAGAATTTTTGAGGAGATTCTTATATAAAAAGTAAAATTAAAATACTTTCTTTTTTCAGAAAATTTTATTACTTAGAAAGTAAAGCCTTTAAGGACAAACCATGGAAGCTATCCAATACTTTGAAAAAGTAAGGCAAAAATGTTTGGAGTATAACAATAACTCCAATATTTAGGTTGAAGTGCATTTAGAATAGACGAAACTGTAAGGATCAATGAAACTGTCCTTAGAGACTGCAATCTGAGGAATTGCATGACAAGCTATGAAGCATTGTCTAAAACTAGAGGAACCCGTATTAGTTTTATTTTATAAAAATTGGACTACTAGCAAAGTACATAATCTCAAATACAGGTAAAAAATAACAATTCAGTCAATGAATTTCAAAAGAAATAAAAATCGACTGAGCCATAGCAACAAATTGCTAAGTCTATTTATCGTGAAACAGTTGATAGAGGCAAGGTAACTCCCAAAACAGCAGCCCGAGCTTCTTGGCTATTATAAATAGCATGAGGAACTCCTTTTTTCATCAGTACACAATCTCCAAGATTTACAGCATTGACTTGGTCTGCTATCGTAAAAGTTACACTGCCTTGTACAACAAATAAATACAAGTCAGCAGGAGCTGGGTGACTTCGAAGTTGTTGGCCTGGCTCTAGACCTACTATAAATGCCTTAGATCCTTGACTGGAGATAACAGGACGAACTGTTGCCTTAGTGGGATCAAAAGAAACTACTTTTTCCCAAGACCCCCAAAGAGGACTATCTCCATCTTGTTCTTCAATAGTCATCTTTGCCTTTCTTGTTACTTTATTATCTATTTACCAAAGTTTAGAATTTCACGACACCAAAAATATCGCCTAGATAACAATAGGTTCCTCATCTTTTAAGCCATAAGCGCTATATCCTGTCTTTTCCAACTTATCAGCTAGCTCAGGACCACCAGTATCTATTATTTTTCCACCAGCCATAACATGAATTACATCAGGTTTCAATTCTTTAAGAAGTCGACTATAGTGAGTTATAGCTAAAACACCTAAAGAAAATTCAGTAGTTGCAGCTTCGATCCTTCTAGAAACATCTCTCAAAGCATCAATATCTAGACCTGAATCGATCTCATCCAAAATTGCAAATTTAGGCTCTAGTACTCCCAGTTGAAGAGTTTCATTCCTCTTTTTTTCTCCACCCGAAAGATCTACATTTAGTGAACGAGATAAAAACTTTTCATCAAAATCAAGTCTTTTAGCCTCGGCTAAAACTTTTTCATACACCATGGAACGATCTTGTCCTCTGGCTGCAAAAGCTTCCCCTAGCGCGTTTTCTAAACTCACTCCTGGCACTTCTATTGGATATTGGAGAGCAATAAAAAGACCCGCTTGTGCTCTTTGCCAAATTGGCATTCCCAATAGTTCTATGCCATCTATAGTTGCACTACCAGAAATAACTTCATATCCTGGTCTTCCCATCAAGACATGGGAAAGAGTACTTTTACCAGATCCATTGGGACCCATAATGGCATGGACTTGACCAGAATGTATTTCAAGGTCAATTCCTTTGACAATTTCTTTACCTAAAATTCCAGCTCGAAGTCCACTAACTTTAAATGTTGAAGATGTCATGATATTTCCACCATAATATTGTCTCCATTTAGCTTTACCTCATATGTAGGAACTGGTTTTGTAGCAGGTAAAACTGTAGGTTCTCCTGTTTTTAGTGAAAAGGTACTGCCATGTTTCCAACACTCAATTTCATATTGATCGGCATAAACTTCTCCTTCAGATAAAGAATAATCAGCATGACTACATTTATCTCCAATAGCAAAAAACTCATTCTCACCTATACGCACTAAAGCAATCCTGTGAGGACCAACATCAAAACGACGAGCTGTATCTGGTTTTATATCCGAGACAGAACAAAGTCTTATGCTCTCTGACATCAAATCTCACTTCCTACTTTTAAACCTTCAGGTTTATTTTCTAAATCAGCAATAATTTTAAATCCAGCATTGAGTTTTTTCGCTATCGACTCTCTCAACCAATCTTGGAGTTGTGATGAAGCATTTCTAGATAAAATATCTTCGAAAAACCCAAGCACAATTAGTCTTTCGGCAACTTCAGTAGGAATCCCACGACTTTCCAAGTAATAAAGATGATCTTTATCAATAGGCCCCACTGCCGAAGCATGACTACAACTTACTTCGTTCTCATCTATTTCTAAGTTGGGAACCGAATAGGCATGAGCGCCCTCTGATAGAACTAGATTACGATTAGTTTGAAAAGCATTAGTACCGCTTGCTCCATTATCTACTTTAATAAGACCAGAATAGACAGAACGAGCTTTGCCTTGAACTGCACCTTTAAATAAAAGCTCGCTTGTGGTTTTAGGAGCACTATGTTCTTGAAGAGTTCTAAAATCATGAACTTGAGAACCATCTCCATAATAAGCAGCTAAAAGTTTAACTGAACCACCTTGACCAACCAATCTTGAATCGGTACGCATGCGAGCATAATCTCCACCTAAAAAGGTAGTAAAGGATTCAAAAGAAGCATCTTTACCTACTTGAGAAGATTGATACCCCAACTGCCATACTTTGGGACCAAGATCTTGATTGAATAGATAGGTAAGATTTGCAGCCTCATCTACATCAAGTTCAGAAACCGAACAAACTAAAGCTTCTACATTGGTTGATGTTAAATGATCTATGACCCTAACACTAGAGCCTTGTCCAGCTCTTATTACAGTTCTTGGGAAAACAGCAACATTAGGCTCATCTACAAGATGCAAAATTACTATAGGATCTTCCAGACTTACCCCTGTAGGTATTTCTATAACTGCTGCATCTAACAAGAATGCTATTGAAAGATCTGCAAAGGCGTCTTGAATCAAAGGAACTGAATCAAAAATTCCATCTCTAGTTTCTTGAACCGAACCTATTTTTACTTGTTTATCTTGGGCTATTTGACTTAGATTTTTTTTTACCAATTGCCCATTATGAAATAGCAAAAAACCTGAATTTTGACTAAACGAATTCAGTAGGGAATTCAATTGATCTGGTATAGCTGCTTGTGAAGAGACATTAACTTGAAAAGGATGAAACTTATCAAGATCTAATTCATCGATTCTACTATAGCGCCATACTTCTTCCGCTTCAGAAGGTAATTGGGCTTTAGAAAAACGTTGGGCTGCAGCAAGCCTTGCTGTTTTCAACCATTTAGGACCAGGAAGACCCTCTGCTTGTTCAGGGGTAAAGACACCTTTATTAGAATTCACTCTAGCTCAACTCAATTCAATATCTATTTAAGAATTTTTTTTCCACGGTAGTTTAAATCTCTTTGGGGAAGAGTTTTTAGATCTTTCTTTTTCTACTTCAGAAATGACAGAAGGGCCAATATCATTAACTACTTCTTCGGCTTCTTCAAGCATCTCCAAAGAATCTTCATCAATATTTGGCTCTTCTTCTAAAGGCGGTTCAACTAAGCTTCCACGTACCCAGCCTACATCTGCGCTTCTAGGAGCATAAGCCGGACAATTCTCAGGACAACGCCAAGGGGCTTCTGGAGCTAAATCTAAGCTGCAAGTCCTCATGACCTCTCCCGAATCATATGTCCGGCTTTGATAATTTTTACACTCTTCTCTCATCGTCATTGGTTTATCCTTCTGTCAAATATTATTTGAAGGTTCTTTTGCTTGACGATATCTAATCAAGTTTTATCCTACTGAGCCTTCCATTTGGAGTTCAATCAATCGACTCCACTCAACAGCATATTCCATAGGAAGGGTGCGTGTTACAGGTTCAATAAAGCCATTTACGACCATGCTCATAGCTTCTGTTTCTGAAAGACCTCTACTCATTAGATAAAATAGTTGGTCATCTCCTACTTTGGAAACAGTTGCTTCATGTCCAATTTGAGCATCTTGTTCGCCTACTTCCATATAGGGATAAGTATCAGAACGGCTTTGATCATCTAAAATCAAAGCGTCACAGCGAACAAAGCTCTTGGAATTGTGAGCTCCTTCATCTACATGAACCAAACCTCTATAAGAAGTTCTACCCCCATCTTTGGAAATGGATTTAGAAATAATTGTAGAAGTTGTCTCAGGAGCAGCATGAATCATTTTTGCTCCAGCATCTTGATGCTGTCCAGGTCCTGCGTAAGCTACAGAAAGTACTTCTCCTGAGGCTTTTGGACCAACTAGATAAACAGAAGGATATTTCATAGTAAGTCTTGATCCAATGTTTCCATCAATCCATTCCATATGAGCCTCTGCTTCACAGCGAGCTCTTTTTGTAACAAGATTATAAACATTGTTAGACCAGTTTTGGATCGTAGTATAAGTTACTCTTGCACTTGGTTTTACAATTATTTCTACAACTGCTGAATGCAAAGAGTCAGAAGAATAAACAGGAGCAGAACATCCCTCAATGTAATGAACTTGAGATCCTTCATCGGCAATGATAAGGGTACGTTCAAACTGTCCAGCATTTTCAGAGTTGATTCGAAAATAAGCTTGAAGAGGAAG
>JAJYPT010000079.1 GCA_021795135.1 Actinomycetes bacterium | reverse complement strand
CAGAAATGGAGCTCCAGATAAAAGCAGCACTAGAGTCAGAAATAAAAATGGAATCTGACCTTAGTAGATGGTTCCCCTTGTGGGGAATTCCTATAGGATAATTTCCTTACCCTTGTGGAAATAATATTTTTTAAACTTTAAAAAATTGTCAAAGGAGAATTTTTAATGTCTAAATTATATTTTTGGGAACTAAGAAATCCAGATGGAGCGATGATGGGAACAGAATTTTCTCACGCTTTGACAGATCCATTTGAAGTCGTTTTAGCTCACGCTTTACCTAAAAGCCTAGATATAACAGTTAGAGACGAACAAGACAATCTAATAGCACGGGCAAAAAGCTTACAAGACCCCGATAATGGATATACTCCTATGTCTCGGTTGACAATTGCCGGAGATAGTTTTGTCAGGCAAAATATATGGCCAACAGAAAAAGATTATGGACTTCCAGTAATCTTGGCTGGTGGAGAAGTCGGGATACTTCAAAAATGGTGGAATTCTTCTGATCATATACAATGGCGATGGTCAGTTGAGTTTTATAACCACAAAGATGAACGTCTACATCTTCATTGAATCATAATCTACAGTTTGTAATTATTTTTCAAAATCCAAATAAGACTGGGGCAAGTTCTGACTTAGCTTAGCTACTGGCTCAAATATGTCACCTATTTTAGAAACCCTATCTAAAACATCTTGCATAGTAAAATCAATTGAAAAGCCATTTTTTGATTTTGCCACAGCTTCAACTTCTTGCCAAGAAACAGGAGTTGAAACCGAAGGATGTTGCCTTGCCCTCAAAGAATAGGGACAAACTGTAGTTTTGTGAGGATCATTTTGGCTCCAGTCAACAAGGATTTTATTAGCTCTTAAATTTTTTTTCATATTAGAAACCACTTTTTGTGGATATTTATTTTCTAAATATTTAGCCACACTTTTAGCAAAATTCTTACTCTGTTCGAAATTGTGAGCTTTATTATTCAAAGGTAGATATATTTGAAGTCCCTTAGAGCCTGAGGTTTTAGGAAAACTTTGCAATCCCAAAGATTGCAAAAGATCTTTTATAATCAATCCCACTTCGCAACACTGAACAATATCAGCTGGTTCTCCTGGATCTAAATCAAAAACAACCACGTAAGGATTATCAAGACTTGAAGCTAGATGCAAATACCCATGTAATTCTAAAGAAGCTAAATTAGCTAACCAGATCAAAGACTTTTGATTATTTACAAGACAAAAATTTATATAGGTATCATTTTTTGGGCTATAAACTTTTACTGTTTCCACCCAAGCTGGTTTATGAGAAGGACATCGTTTTTCATAAAAAAAATCTTCTTCTACCCCATTAGGATATCTTTTCAAAGTAAGAGGTCTGTCTTTGATGTGTGTAGATATTACTGGATATATAGATTTATAATACCCAATGACATCGCGCTTTGTCGTAGAGGTCTTGGGATACATTATTTTATCTAAATTCGATAAAATAACTTCATCTTTTTCTTCAATTACACTGTGTTCCATTCTTGTTAGCTACCCTAGAAGGGCTATAATAAATCCAGCATTTACGACCAAACCAAGGGAAGAAACCCAGTGATTGAAAAGATAGTTTCAGATTTTTTACAAATTTCTACAACTTCTTCCCCAGCTTCTCTCCCACAAGAATTACAAAAAGCAGTAACAGCATTTGGATGGAAAGATCTAATCATTTATTTATGTGATTATGATCAGAATTTTTTACATCCAATCCAGCCAACACCAGCTTCAGCAATTCTTGCTTCTGTTCCCGTAGAAGGAACCATGGCAGGAAGTTGTTTTAGAGAACAACATATTTTACAAACTCCCATAACCTCAACTAGTAGCCAATTTTGGGTTCCAATAACCGAAAGAGCCAATCGTTTGGGGGTTTTGGAACTAATTTTAGAAAACCCAGATTCCCAAACAGAACAATATTTATTACAAGTAGGTTTTTTACTTGCCCATTTTGTTATTTCTTCCAACAACTATACAGATGCTTATATTTTAACTAAAAGACGTCGAACTTTAAATCTTTCAGCTGAAATCCAATGGGATATGTTACTACCTGTTCCTTCTTTTACCAACTCTGTTCTATCTCTTTCAGGAATAATTGAACCTGCTTATGACATAGCTGGAGATTGTTATGATTACTCTCACAATGAAAACATATTAGATGTAGCTCTTTTTGACGTAATGGGTAGGGGCATAAAAGCAACTTTTCTTTCTGCTCTTGCCCTTGGAAGCTATCGTCATAACCGAAGGCAAGGACTAGACCTTGAACAAATCGCAGAAACTTTAGATGGAGCTATTTATTCAAGAGGAGAAGAAGATTCTTTCGTAAGAGGACTTTTTTGTAAATTTGATCTAGATAAACAACAACTTCAATGGCTTAGTGCTGGACAAGAAGCCCCAATTTTGTTTAGAAATGGAAATATATCTAGACTCAAAGGTCAATTTAGTGGACTGCTTGGATTAGACCTGGATACTTTTGTATCAAATACTACAACTTTACAAAGCGGAGATATTATTATTTTATTTTCTGATGGAGTCATTGATGCTGCTCCTGATGGAGGAGAACCCTTTGGAGATGAGCGACTAGATGAATTGGTTCTCCATACTATAAATAGCTACAATCAAACCTCAGAAATAACTCGATCTATTGCTCATAAAGTCAAACAATACAGAGATGGAGATCTAAAAGATGATATGGGCATAGTGATTATAAAATGGAAATAATCACTCAGGTTGACCTAGTACAACTATTGCCACATCATCTAAAGCCACATTGTTTTGCCAGTCTAAAACTTCTTCTTCTATAGCAATTGCTATAGAAGAAGAAGTTGGATTAGGTAAATTTTGTAATAAATTACCTAATCGCTTTTCTCCAAAAACTTCTTTTTCTCTACGAGCCTCTATTACTCCATCGGTATAAAAGACTATAAAGTCTCCCGGATGAAGATCAACTACTATATCATTTAGTTCGGCTTTAGAAAATACTCCGAGTAAACTTCCAGTACAGTCTATGAATTCTACTGTTTTATCTTTACGTAGTATTGCAGGTGGAGGGTGACCTCCACATGATACCCTTACTTGGGAATATGACTTACCTGGTTTTACTTGAGCAAAAATAGCCGTACAAAAACGACCTTTAGAATCATCTTTTAGAATAGCCTGATTTAATTGTTCTAAAATTCTACTTGGTTCTTTAGATTGCATCGCAGCAGCTCGTAAGGTATAACGAGCCAAAGCTGTCAAAGTAGCAGCTTCTACTCCTTTGCCACAAACATCTCCAATAACTATTGACCAAGTTTGAGAATCTGTAGCAAAAACATCATAAAAATCTCCACCTACAACACTTTCTGTCCAGGCTGCTCTGTACCTACTAGAAATTTCCAAACCAGGAATTTCTGGTGGCAATGCCGGCAAAAGGCTATCTTGGAGAACTTGGGCCACTCTACTACGTTCTTCAAAAAGTCGAGCTCTGTCAATAGCTAGACCAGCTCTATGAGCAAGATCTTGAAAAAATGATAGATCTTGTTCTTGGTATCTTCTTTTTGAATAATGATCCAAAGTTATAAAATTCAAGACTCCTAAAACTCTACCTCTTGCATCTAATGGAACAGAAATTACTGATCCAGCCATATTGATAGAATTGGTCTGTTCTGACAAAGACGGAAAAACCAATTTTGTCAAAGATCCCAATAATTTAGATACATCAGGATAAAAGTCATAAAGCCGAGCTTTTTTAGAATGAAAAGCCTCTAAAGATAATGGAGTAAGATCGAAAGAAAAAGACTTCTTTTGATCTTTTGTAAGAACATTGGGTAAATTATCCTCAGATGTAGATATATTTGGACCTACCCATATAAGACTATTTAGTTCTCCTTCTGGTCCATCTGGAGTGACTAAGTCTATAAAACAAAAATCTCCCAATTGAGGAACTGCCAGATGTGCAAGATTAGTCAAAGCTGAAGTGTAATCCAAAGAAGTAGCCAGCAACGAAGAAACTTCTGCAACAAAAGTCAATCGACTTCTTGCCATTTCTGCATCTTTGCGGGCTTGTTTTTCAGCTTCAAAGATACGAGCGTGTTCAATGATAGAAGCAAACGAAGTAGCAAATTGAGCAGTTATAGAAGAGTCTATTCCTAAAAATTGGACCTTATCAAGACTATCCAATTCAATAACTGCAACAAGATGACTTTGTGTATGTAAAGGAATAGCAACCGAAGAACAAAAACCACTAGGATCAGATGAATATTGAGAAACTGAAATTTCTAAATTTTGATTTATTGCAACTTTTCCAACTAGTCCTTTACCAAAAGCTATTCGAGAAGGAATTTCGGCCGCATCTAGCCCCCATGCAATACCTAAATCTAAATGGGTTCCGTTAGAACAAGGTAAAAATATTCCTACTCTATCAGCCCCAAAGGTGCTAGCAGATATTTTTGCCACTTCTTCTAGCAACGCAGTCAGTCCCGTAGTGGAAAGACTTGCTGCTAGTGCCCATAGTTTTTCTTCTGGTATAGAGATGTTTATATTATTTTTTTCAATTAGATTTTCAGACACCAAATCCATTACTTCTTTCAAAACTTCATTAAACTATACACTAGAGCTAGAACAGGGGTAAAAAGTAATAACTAGCAATATTTTATGATCTAGTAGCAAAACCTCTTCTTTTCCTAGACAAATATTAAATTTATTGGATAAAGATTCAAAAAGATAAAAAAATCAATCTAATTAAATTCTATATTTAATACTCTTATAACTATAAATTATATCAGCTAGCAAAGATGGTTTAGAATTCAACAAATCAACCAGAATCAAACGCTGTTATAAATTGGGTTGAAAATTCTTACAATTAAAACTTCAACTGTAAATCTAAGTCAAAGTATCATAAATTTAGATAGAGTTCTACAAATTTTTATATATTCATCTTCTTTATCAATTCAATATAAATTTGTGAATCATCTTTTGTAACTTCTAGATATGTTCTTCCATTTTTTTGACATTTAGTTATCTCAATACCAGGATTAGGATAGGGTTTTCCATTTGGTAAACAAATAGTAGGACTAAGAACAACTCCTTTTTGCCTAGCAAGATTCAACTGCTCAAATAAATGAGATCTAAAGGTTCCATTATCTAAATCTTTTGTCAAAGACTCAACATCTATATTGACTTCTTTTGCTACTTCTAAAATTACATGCCTCATAGTTATGCAACGGCTTTGACTAAATAGAGCTTTCCTAAGACCAAAATCTAACTTTTCCGAAGCTTGAATACCTTGACTCTTTGCAGCTTGGACTGCTTCTTGGGCTAATAAAGTACTTACTGGAAACTCATCAGCTCTTCCTTGACGCCAAATATGCCAATCTAGTCCCGGTTCTAGAGTTGACAAAATAGGAATTTCTTCATCTAAAAGTATCCTTGACATAGGCATAGAATTGATAATTTCCAAAGGAAAGCTTCTAAAGTCAAATCTCAATTTTTCTTCTAGTCCCAATTGCTTGCGAAATTTATGTAAGCGATAAACAGACAAAGCTGCCCATGGACAACCAATATCTGAAAATATAACTAGAGTGTTTTCATCTTGTTTAATCACATATTTACCTCTTTGTGCTTTTACTTTTATTTTTAATCAGATAGCGGCTGTATTGAATCTTGAGGATCTACTCCCTTTGGACCCAAATCAGATGACTCTACTAATGGATGATTTGAAAAAAGCTGACTAGCATGAGGAATTGGAACGGTTCCAATAATTACACGACTCGATCTTTCCCAGGTAAAGTAATTCCATACCCAACTCCACAGAACCATTATCTTTTGCCTAAAATCAATCAAAAATAATAAATGAACTAAAAGCCAGCTAATCCATCCAATAGTTCCCCCAAGCTTTAATCCCACAACTGGAATTTCTGCCACAGCACTGCGACGACCTATAGTTGCCATAATTCCTTTATTTAGGTAAGAAAATTTAGGTCTTGGCGTATAAGAAAGGTCATTCCTTATGCATTTAGCAACATGTCGCCCACCTTGAACAGCAAAAGGGGCCAATTGAGGCAAAGGAGCACCCTTTTTATCTATCGCATAAGCTGAATCTCCTATAACAAATACTTCACTATGATTAGGAATAGAAAGATCTTGACCAACAACAACTGCCCCATTTCGCATTTGTTGCACTCCTAGGGTATCCAATAGTGGATTTGCCCTAATACCAGCTGTCCAAATTACTGTGGCAGTAGGAATAATAGAAGAGTCCCCCAAGACCACATGGTCACGAGCAACTGAAGCAATGGACTGACCAAGGTGAACTTCAACTCCTTTAGAGATAAGACCCTCTAAAGCTCGCCTTTGAGAAGGTTTTGAAAATTGGCCCAAAAGATGATCTGTGGTCTCTACCAAAATAATACGAGACCTAGATACGTCTAGGTGATGAAAATCTTGAGATAGATTCTTTTTGACAAGCTCGCTCAAAGCACCAGCTACTTCAACTCCAGTTGGGCCTCCTCCTGCTATAACGAAATTCAATGCTCCTTTTTCTATATATAAATCATCTGCATCAGCAAGTTCAAAAGAGGTGAGTATATGATCCCTCAAAGCAGTTGCATCTGGGAGGGTCTTCAAAGGAAAAGCAAACTCATTAACTCCTTCAATTCCAAAATCAGCAGTCGAAGATCCAGGAGATAATACTAGATAATCATAAGAGAGACTTTTCTCACCTTCAATACAAACGGTCTTGTCTTGTAGATTTATGCTTACAACATTTCCAAGAACTATATCTAGATTTGGTTGACGTCCTTTAAATATTGCTCTTATAGGTCTTGCTATATCTTGGGGACCCAATCCTGAAGTAGCAACCTGATACAAAAGAGGCCAAAAGCCGTGGTAATTATCTCTATCAACCAAAACTATATCTACAGCTACATCAGCTAATTTCTCAACTGCATTCAAGCCACCAAAACCAGCTCCTACTACAATTACTTTGGGCCTACGTGCTACTTTTTTTGCATCGTTGGCAAAAATTTGTTTTTCTGTTTTAACCATCTCAACCTACATTTCTAATTTGGAGTAGCTAATTGGTAGTTTAGGTAAAACTATCTATCAATCTTTTAGGTGAAAACCCATTCGAGCCACTACTACATCTGTTCTTTTGCGCAGAGCATAAGATAGGATAAGACCCGTTTGATTTTGTAAAATTCTATGCCTTAGTCGTCTAGCTATAAGTTCAGGAATCAAAATGACAACTCCTTCATCTGGACCTAAATTCAAAGAGTTCACATAACGCAATAATGGCCTTGTAACAGAATGGTATTGTGATTTCAAAATCACCAAAGGTACTCCTGGGTTCCATTGATCCCATTTTTCAATTAAATCACCAGAAGTGTCTTGAGTGTCTTCAAATTCAATATGTACTGCTATAACTTGTTCTCCAAAACCCACTGCACTGCTCAAAGCTTGCCAACTAAGCCTAGAAACGTTATTAATCGGCACAATAACGTGGCTAGTCGTACTTTTTAGTGGTGCGGGAATTTTTCCTAATCCTACTTGCTGGGCTACCTTATTATAGTATGTAGATATTCGTCCAAACATAAACATAAATAAAGGAATAGCAACAACTACTACCCAAGCTCCTGCAGAGAATTTTGTAATAAGAAAAATTATCGTAGCAACAAAAGTAAGTAGAGACC
>JAJYPT010000078.1 GCA_021795135.1 Actinomycetes bacterium | reverse complement strand
ACTATTTTGAGAAGAGAAAATGCCTTCTGTAACTCTGATTGATCGAGAAGCTAAAACGAAAAAAGCAACTTCTACCAAAGTTGTAACAATAGTTAATGGACAAACATCTAACAGGCTAGATCAACTTGCAACCGAAGAACCTCTAGAGATACAAATATCACAACTAGGAAGCAGTCCTAGACCTTTGACAGTTACAATGAGAACTCCTGGAAATGACTTTGAACTGATTTTAGGGTTCCTTCTCGGAGAAGGTATTATTTTTTCTAAAAATGAAATCTTAAGAATGCAATACTGTGGTTTGGTTGACAAAAAAAGACAACCAAATGTAGTCGTTGTAACCTTGCGTTCTTCGCCAAGGGAAGACATTTTTAATAGAAATTTCTCTTCTACTGCAAGTTGTGGGCTTTGTGGTATTGAAAGTCTACAAGATTTGCAAATTCCTGCTTTTGAATCTAATTTAGATCAAAAAGTAAATATAGAAGTTTTATTGGAACTTCCTAATATCTTGAGAAAAAGACAACTTGTATTTGAATCCACCGGAGGACTACATGCGGCTGGTATTTTTCAATTTAATGGTGATTTAGAAGTTGTCAGAGAAGATATAGGGCGTCATAATGCTTTAGATAAAGTCATAGGGGCTTGTGCAATGAAATTCGAAGAAGGTTCTTGTAATCATATATTGGCTTTGTCTGGAAGAATTGGATACGAATTAATTCAAAAAGCAGCTAGGGCAAAGATACCTGTTATTGCAGCGGTATCTGCTCCTTCTAGTCTTGCAGTTGAGGTGGCCTCTAGTCTGGGTATTACCCTAGTGGGATTCATCAGACAAGAAAGAGCGAATATATATTCTCATCCTGAAAGAATTATTTTTTAATTTTCTAACTATTAGGTTTGTATAGGATCGATCTTTTTTAGCTGTCTTTGAATAAATTCTTTGAATACTAGATTAAGTAATTGGGTAAGTTCACCTTTGTTGAATTATAGGGAGGAATAAATGAATCTTGGGGACTCTAAATGGCCTTTAGTCCGCCAACTTTTAGGAACGGATTATCTTGGACTTGGAAAAGCTAGTCAATCAAATAATTCTACTAAATTACGACCCAGGACAGAAGAGGCAGATAAAGTAGTTCCTTCTATTTGTCCTTACTGCGCTGTTGGTTGCGGACAAAAGATTTATGTAAAAAATGGAGAAGTTACCCAAATAGAAGGAGACCCTGATAGCCCCATTTCAAGAGGTCGTCTTTGTCCTAAGGGTTCTGCTACAAAACAATTAGTAACTGGATCTTCTAGAGAATACAAAGTCAAGTATCGTCCTCCTTATGCTAAAAAGTGGCAAGAATTAGATTTAGACCAAGCTATGGATATGATAGCGGATCGAGTGATTGAAACTCGTAACGAAACATGGCAAGAACAAGGAGAAGACGGTTCTCCTTTGCATAGGACAATGGGTATAGCTAGTTTGGGTGGTGCCACATTAGATAATGAAGAAAATTATTTAATGAAAAAGCTTTACTCAGGACTTGGAATTGTTCAGGTAGAAAATCAGGCTCGTATTTGACACTCTTCTACTGTTCCCGGTCTGGGAACATCTTTTGGAAGAGGCGGAGCTACTTCGTTTCAACAAGATTTAGCAAATTCAGATTGCATCATCATTCAAGGTTCTAATATGGCCGAATGTCATCCAGTAGGATTTCAATGGGTGATGGAAGCAAAAGCTAGGGGAGCTAAAGTTATTCATATTGACCCTCGCTTTACTCGTACTAGTGCTGTATCTGATCTTCATGTTCCAATTAGAGCTGGTAGCGATATAGTTTTTCTAGGCGCAATAGCTAATTATATTTTAAGTAATGGTAAAGAATTTAGAGATTATGTTGTTAACTACACTAATGCTTCTGTAATTGTGGGAGATGACTTTCAAGACACCGAAGACTTAGATGGGCTTTTTTCAGGCTGGGATGAACAAGGGTGTCGTTATGATCCTCAATCTTGGCAATATAAAGGAACAGAAGTTCCAGCTTCGGCAGGAAATCGAGAGGTAAAGGGTGCTTCAGGTGGCGAGACTCATGGAGCACATGGAGGAAAACTTTCAACAGAAGAACCTCCTGAGACAGATCCTACTCTTGAAGACCCTCGTTGTGTTTTTCAAATATTAAAACGTCATTTTTCCCGCTATACCCCAGAGATGGTTCAAGAGATGTGTGGTATATCTCGGGAGTTGTTTTTGGAGGTGGCACAAGCATTAGTTGAGAATTCAGGAAGAGAAAGAACTTCAGCTTTTTGTTACGCAGTTGGATGGACTCAACATACTGTAGGAGTCCAATATATTCGTACCGCTGCTATAATTCAACTACTCCTTGGCAATATTGGTAGACCAGGAGGAGGAATTATGGCATTACGAGGACATGCCAGTATTCAAGGATCCACAGATATTCCTACTCTTTATGATCTTTTGCCAGGGTATATTCCTATGCCTCATGGGGAAAAATATTCTTTAGAAGATTTTATAAAAGAAAATCAAGCTAATAGTGGCTTTTGGTACTATATGCCCGACTATTTAATAAGTTTGTTAAAAGCTTATTGGGGAAAAGCAGCTACTAAAGACAATGATTTTTGTTTTGACTATCTTCCTCGTATTACAGGAGATCATTCTACATATCAATCAATAATGGGAATGATTGATGGATGGGTCAAAGGGTTTTTTGTTATAGGGGAAAATCCTGCAGTTGGGTCTGGTAATTCTAAATTAAACCGCAAGGCTCTAACTCATTTAGATTGGTTAGTGGTAAGAGATTTTGTAGAAATTGAAACAGCTGCTTTTTGGTATAATTCCCCCGAAGTTCAAGATGGGCAAATCAAAAGCGAAGATATAGGAACAGAAGTCTTTTTCCTACCTGCTGCTGCCCATACTGAAAAAGATGGCTCTTTTACTAATACTCAACGCCTTTTACAATGGCATCATAAAGCATTAGAACCCAAAGGAGATGCTCGCTCAGATCTTTGGTTTTATTATCGATTAGGTGAAATCATTCGCCAAAAACTAAAAGATTCAACCGACCCCAAAGACAGAGCTATTAAAGAATTGGCTTGGGAGTATCCAAAAGAAGGTCTTCATGGAGATCCTTCTGCTGAAGCTATTTTGAGAGAGATCAATGGGTATGATGCTGAAGGTAAGACTTTATCTAGCTATACAGAACTCAAAGATGACGGTTCAACTACTTGTGGGTGTTGGATATATTCAGGTTGTTTTGGAAATGATGAAAACAAACCTGCTAAACGAGTACCCGGTAGAGACCAAAACTGGGTAGCTTCTGATTGGGGTTGGGCATGGCCTGCTAATAGGAGAATACTCTACAACAGAGCCTCAGCAGATCCCGAGGGAAAACCTTGGTCAGCTAGGAAAGCTTATGTTTGGTGGGATGAACAAAAATCTGAGTGGAGTGGTTATGATGAGGCTGATTTTGGTAAAACAACTCCGCCCAGTTATCGACCAAAAGAAGGAACAAAAGGTGCTGAGGCAATCTCTGGAACAGAACCTTTTATAATGCAAGCTGATGGTAGGGGTTGGTTATTTGTTCCAAATGGCTTAAGAGATGGGCCATTACCAACCCATTATGAACCTCAAGCATCTCCTTTCGATAATTCTTTATATTCTCAACAAGCTAATCCGGTTCGGCAAGTTTTTTATCGGAAGGGAAATAAGTATAATCCAACTTTTGGAGAAGAAGGCCAAGGTGCATTTCCTTTTGTGATGACAACATATCGTTTGACAGAACATCATACAGCTGGAGGTATGAGCAGGTTCTTACCTTATCTATCTGAATTACAACCTAGTTTTTTTTGTGAGATAAGTCCCGAATTAGCACAACTTAGAGGGATCAAAAATGGAGATTGGGCAACTATAATTTCCATGAATGCAAGCATAGAAGCTCGGGTCTTGGTTACAGATAGATTGGCTCCATTGAAAATACAAGGGAAAGATCTTCACCAGGTTGGACTACCTTACCATTGGGGCACAGAAGGTCTTTCAAAAGGAGATTCAGCTAATGATCTTTTTGCTTTAGCGTTGGATCCAAATGTTCACATACAAGAAGTAAAAGCTGCTACTTGTGACATAAGACCTGGAAGAAGAGACAAAGGAAAAGCTCTTTGGAATTTGATCAATAATAAAGATAATTCAGTTGCCAATGATTCAATCGAGGATAAATGAAATTAACTACTTCAGATCCATCTAAAGTAGCAGGTTGGAACACTAATCAGCCTAGAATGGGATTTTTTACTGATACAAGTATTTGTATTGGTTGTAAGGCTTGTGAAGTTGCCTGTAAGGAATGGAACCAAGTTCCAGAAGATGGTCTTAATTTTTTAGGATCTTCTTATGACAACACAGGCTCTTTAAGTGCAAATTCTTGGAGACATGTAGCTTTTATAGAACAAAAAACTCAAAGTCAAAAACAATTATCTGATGGAATAAAGGATTCAGGAGTCAGATGGCTTATGAGTTCAGATGTGTGTAAACATTGCACATCTGCGGCTTGTTTAGAGGTTTGTCCCACTGGTGCTTTATTTAGAACTGAGTTTGGAACAGTTGTAGTTCAATCAGATGTTTGCAATGGTTGTGGTTATTGTGTTTCAGCTTGTCCTTTTGGTGTAATTGATCAACGTAGAGGTGATGGTCGAGTTTGGAAATGTACTCTATGTTATGACCGGCTCAAGGGAGGATTGGAACCAGCTTGTGCAAAAGCCTGTCCTACTAAATCTATTCAATTTGGCGAGTTAGATGATCTGCGAGTGGCAGCGAGAAAGCGCCTCGAGGTCCTTGAAGCCTCAGGAGAGACAAAAGCCCAACTCTATGGTGATGATGAAAAAGATGGAGTAGGAGGTTTTGGTGCCTTTTTCTTATTATTAGATGAGCCTCAGGTTTATGGACTGCCTCCCGATCCAATTTCTGCGACCAATGATATTTCTTCAGAGTGGAAATCAGCCGGAAAAGCTGCTTTGGCCTTATTAGGTTCTATTTTATTGACAGTAGGTATTAAAAAATGACAGAAGAATTAAATATAGCTCAAAAAGAAAAACCTATGAAATCTTCTGGTGAAGTTAGTATGGTTCCCCAAATAAGTCCAACTTCTTATTATGGAAATCCAATTTTGAAATCTCCTACATGGAAGGCAGATATTCCTACTTATTTTATAGTGGGAGGTCTTTCAGGTGCATCTGCAACGTTAGCATTAGGAGCTCAATTCAGTGGAAACCTTTCATTAGCCAATAGGTCAAGAGTAACTGCACTTGTTGGAATGGGGATAAGTTCGGTTTTTTTAATAAAAGATTTAGGTCGTCCTGATCGCTTCTATAATATGTTGCGAGTAATCAAACCAACTTCTCCAATGAGTATAGGCACTTGGGTGATAAGTATTTTTAGTCCTGCTTTAGCAGTTGGAATAGCTTCTGATTTATTTTCTGTATTTCCTTTTTTGGGTTCGGCTGCAAATATTGTTTCTGGTGTTTTAGGTCCTGTAGTTTCTACTTATACAGCGGTTTTGATTTCCAATACGGCTGTTCCTGTTTGGCATGAAGCCAGAAAAGAATTACCTTTTGTTTTTGCTGCTAGTTCTGCAAGCTCAGCAGGTGGTTTAGCTACTTTTTTAGGTAAGAAGCATTCTATAGGTCAAGCTTCGAGGGTAAGTGTATTGGCAGCGGTTGCAGAGCTATTTATGACTTCTTATATGGATAACAAGCTAGGTTTTTTTGCTCGTCCTTATAAAGAAAATAAGAAAGCTTCTCTTTTGTCTAAACTTTCTAAAGCATCTGCAGTAATTGGGATAGTTTCTACAATAAAGACCCACAATCCCTGGGTAAAACGCTTAGGTGGATTATGTTTTGTTGCTAGCTCTGCTTTTTTGAGATTTTCAATTTTCGAAGCAGGAATTGAATCCACTAAAGACCCTAGTTATGTTGTTGAGGGTCAAAAATTAAATCGTGCGCAATGATTTAGTACATCTTCGGTAAATTGTGATAAAAGAATTGGTGTTGGAAATTATGTTAGGGATTTCTAAGTGAACTCTTTTGAACATATAATGGCGACACTTGATTATCCGATGTGTATAGTCACAACTTGTTTTGAAAACGAAAAAGCAGGTTGTCTGGTTGGTTTTAGTACCCAATGTAGTATTTTACCTCAACACTATTTAGTTTGTATTTCCAAACAAAATTACACTTTAGAAGTAGCTAAAAAAGCTCAATTTTTGACTTTGCACTTTCCTTCTGTTGATCAGATTGAATTAGCTAAGCTATTTGGAGAAACTACGGGAGATAATATAGATAAGTTTTCTTTTTGTCCTTGGTATATAGGGCCCTATGGAGCAGTAATTATCAAAGATGATATAGATTGGTTTATAGGAAAAATAATACAAAGAATCGACTTAGGCGACCATGTTGGTCATCTTTTAGAACCTGTTTCAGCCTTGAAAGTATCTACTGGTCCAAAATTAGGATTTCAAGAAGTAAAAAAAATTCCTGCTGGCCATCCCATAGAAGAAGAATTTGAATAAGTTTTATTTACGTAAAGCATCTAAAGCTCTATTTACATCTTCTATAGTATTATATAAGTGAAAAGAAGCCCTTAGTCCCCCTGCTCTTGTAGAAGCTTGAATATTTGAATTTTTAAATTTAATATCAGCGTCTTCTATATCGATAGAAACTATTGCTGAGTTGGAAGGTGCCAAATCTAGTCCTTCTAAAAAATAATTTGCTAATCCCACATTGTAAGAGTGGATTTGTTCTATGGTGATTTCTTCTAAGAGTTCAATCACAGGTGCTGTTCCTACCCAAGAAAACCAAGCCGGTGATATATCTAATTTTCGAGCTGAATTAGCTAATCGCAAAGGGGGTCCGTAAAGGCTTTCAAAAGGATCTTCTCCTGCATACCAACCTGCTGAATAGGGAATAATCGAATTTGTATATGTTGGATTGACATATGCAAAAGCGCTACCTCGAGGTGACATAAGCCACTTGTAAGCAGAACAAATAGCAACATCTACTTGATCACCATTCATAGGAAGCCATCCTGCTGATTGAGTTAGATCAGCAATCAATAGGCAGTTATGTGTTTGAGCCGCTTGTTTTAGCGAAGGTAAATCTACTATTTCTCCTGTTGCAGATTGAACCATGCTAAAAGAACAAACATCATAGCCCTTTTGTACCTCTTCAGCTAAGTACTTCAATGGTACTGTGGTAACTTTTATGTCTGAATTGGACAGCCATGGAAATAAATTGGAAGTAAATTCAATTTCAGGTACTACTACTTTAGAACCTTTGGGTAAAGAAGCTGCTAAAAGACCAATAAAGCTAGATACATTTGCCCCAATTGCAACAGAATCAGGTTTTACATTTATCAATCTTGCAAAAGCCTTACGAGATTGCTCAGCTGATTGTGCCCAATTTTCCCAACTTGTTCTTCCAAAGCGCCAGTCATTTAAGGCTTTTTGTAATTCTTCAAAAGCAGGTGTAGGTGGAAGACCGAAGCTAGCAGTATTTAGATAAGTACTTTGAGCTGACCATAGTTTTTGGTATTTTTCAATTATGGAATTATCCAATTTTATTTCTTAATCCTTAAAAATGTTATTAGATTTATTTCTTTTTCTAATTTTGATTAATAGTAGTGTTGTAAAAATAATATTTATTAATTTAATTATTTTATTATAAAATAATTGAATGAAAGGTTTTCCTCAATCCAGTTCTAAAAAGCAACGTATCT
>JAJYPT010000077.1 GCA_021795135.1 Actinomycetes bacterium | reverse complement strand
ACCTTCAATCTTTACTGCTTGGGCTCCTGCACGTACTAATTTGGCTGCATTGAGAACACTTTTTTTTACACTTGAGTGATAGCTCATCCATGGCATATCAGCAACTATGGCAGGTGCGGGATTTGGTCTTGCAACAGCAGCTACATGATGTTGCATTTCTTCAAGGCTCAATTGGAGAGTATCTGGATAGCCTAAAACCACCATAGCTAGAGAATCTCCCACTAAAATTATGTCAACACCAGCATTATTAGCGATTTGAGAAGTCGGAGCATCATAAGCAGTAAGCATCACCAAGGGAGATTTCCCATTTCGAGCTTTAAATTGGCTAACTTCAAAGATATTCATTTATCTCTAGTGATCTCCCACTCTAAAGCTACGCACTAAATGATTCCAAGAACAAGACTGGCAAACTTCTATTACATAACAAGTAAAATTTCCTCTTTTCAAAGAGAAGCTAGAAAGCTCAAAAGGAGAAGTTATTGATCTTCCTTTTGCAGGAAGTCCACTTCCAAACACAAAAGAGACTAAAACAGTTTTTTCCTGTTCACAAATAGGGCAATCTTCTTTTGTAGGGTTTCCATAGTTGTTTGCTACCCTCAAAAGCTCACTTTGAGCATCACAGACCTCTAAACGAGACAAGCGTCCACTTCGTACCTCGTTTACAACCAAATTACGACTCAAGCGGTAATCAATATGGCCTTTATGTACTTTATTTCTAGAGCCACTCATAGGCTCGCTGTCAAAGCTCACAATTTCCTAGATTAGCTTCTTCTAAAGCTAAATGCGAACTATGAGGCGAATAGAAAAACTGGATACCTAGTTTGCATTTATATGATAGGTTGATATATCGTAGCGATATAGAGAGATATTATGATTGAACTTGCGATCTTGGGCATCTTATTTGAAGATGATTTACATGGATATGAAGTAAAAAAACGACTCAATGAGCTTTTTGGATGTATTTGGAATGTTTCTTATGGGTCTTTATATCCAGCTTTAAAAAAGCTGGAAAAAGCTGGGGCAGTTACTGTAATTAGCGAAGGTAGAGATCTATCTCCTCGAACACAAATACCTCCTACTGGTTCTTTAGGAGGAGAATTTGCGGTATTTAAAGCTTGGAAAAATGCTACTCCTTTTACAGGAAAAGCTAAAAAAGTTTATTCCATAACTCCTAGAGGAAAGGAACTGTTCTCTAATTTATTTGGGGGGCAAGATTCTGAAATAGATGCTATTGGCTTTTATATTAGATGGTCTTTTGCTCAATACTGTGATGTAACAGCTCGTGTGTCATTACTAGAGACAAGAAAAGAACAATTACTTTCTAAAGTGTCCAAAGCCAAATTCTCGTTAGACAAAATATCAAAAGAGAATCCTTATTCTGGAGAAACACTAAATAACTTCATTAAAACATCTTTAAATGAGACATCTTGGATTGACCAATTAATACAAAAAGAGCAGCTTAATTTACCTCCCAATCAAGCAGAAGTTGAATTAAGCCATGACAAGTAATTTAACTAGGAGAAAATAATATGAGTAAAATTCGAGTGGCCATAGCAGGAGTGGGAAACTGCTCTAGTTCTCTAATACAAGGAGTAAATTATTATAAAGATGTAAGTGAAACTAGTGAAATTCCTGGTTTGATGCATCCAAATTTAGGAGGTTATCATGTTGGAGATATTGAATTTGTAGGCGCTTTTGACGTTGATTCTTCTAAAGTTGGAGCCGATTTAGGAAAAGCTATTTTCTCTAGCCAAAACAATACAATACGTTTCTCCGAAGTAGGAGAACTCGGAGTGTCGGTTCAAAGAGGCCCTACTTATGATGGACTGGGTAAGTATTATAAAGAAACTATTCAAGAGTCTCCTGCAGAGCCTATAAATGTAGCTGAAGAACTAAAGCGAATCAAAGCCGACGTATTGGTTTCTTATCTACCTGTTGGATCAGAAGTGGCTCAAAAATATTATGCTTCAGCTTGTCTAGAAGCAGGAGTAGCTTTTATTAATGCCATCCCAGTATTTATAGCAAGTGATCCAGAATGGGCAGAACGATTTCGCAAAGCTGGAGTTCCTATTATTGGTGATGACATAAAAAGTCAAGTAGGAGCCACGATAGTCCATAGAATGCTAAGTAGACTTTTTGAAGATAGAGGTCTAGTAATTGATCGAACTTATCAATTGAACATTGGCGGCAATATGGATTTTAAAAACATGTTGGAAAGAGAACGCTTAGAATCTAAAAAAATCTCTAAAACTCAATCTGTTACTAGTCAAATTGATAGAGGTATTACCGATAAGAATGTTCATATAGGTCCATCTGACCATGTTAGTTGGTTAGAAGATAGAAAATGGGCTTATATTCGTATTGAAGGGCGTGGATTTGGAGACGTTCCTCTAAATGCTGAGCTGAAATTAGAAGTATGGGATTCACCTAATTCAGCTGGTGTAATAATTGACGCCATTCGCTGTGCAAAACTAGCTTTAGACAGGGGTATGGGCGGTCCTATTGAAGGTCCTTCCGCTTATTTTATGAAATCTCCTGCCAAGCAATATCGAGATGAAGAAGCTCGTAAAATGGTTGAAGAGTTTTTATCTTTGTAATTTCCACCAATCTATAAGACGTTGACGAACTACTTCATAACCTAAAATTCCTTCATCAAGTCTTAAATTGAGCAAAAAGGCCAAAGCTTTACCTACATCAGGTCCTGGAGATAAATTCAATATTTCCATTATCTGACTACCGTTTAGCTCTGGTCTTATTGCATTTAATTCTTCTTTTTCCTCTAATTCGGCAATTCTTGTCTCTAATTCATCCATACGTCGAGCAAGAGCTGCTGCTTTGGTTTTGTTTCTTGTAGTAGAGTCACAGCGAGTTAATTCATTTAAGTCTTCCAATAAATCACCCGCATCTCGCACATAACGTCGTACTGCTCTATCTGTCCAACCCATTTGATAGGTATGAAAACGCAAGTGCATCCTTACTAACTCAGAAACTATTTCAATGTCTTCGTTTGAATAAGATAAAGCTTTCATTCTTTCTTTTGTCATACGAGCTCCCACTACTTCATGATGATGAAAAGAAACTCCTTCAGGACCAATTGAGCGGGTTTTTGGTTTACCAATATCATGGAAAAGGGCTGCAAGGCGCAACCTACGTCTTGGAGAAGCTTTTTCTACAACAGCTATAGAATGAGCTAGAACATCTTTGTGTTTATGAATGGGGTCTTGTTGAAGAGCAAGTGCAGATAATTCTGGAATAAAATAATCAGAAACTTTTGTGTTGACTAAAAACCACAATCCTTTAGAAGGACTATCAAGTACTAACAGCTGATCTAATTCGGTCCTAATTCTTTCGGGAGATACTATCTTCATCCTTCGAGCTAGTTTTGTAGCTGCTTCAACCACCTCTAGGGTGGGTTCTAGATCATAAGCAGCTATAAAACGAGCGGCCCTGAGCATTCTTAGTGGATCATCTGAAAATGATTCTTCTGCACTCAAAGGAGTTCTAAGAACTTTATTAGATAAGTCTGTTATGCCATCGAAGGGATCAATTAATTCTAATTCAGGTAGCTTTAAAGCCATAGCATTTATTGTAAAATCGCGTCGAGAAAGATCGCTTTTTATCGTTTGAGAAAAAACCACATCAGGATTTCTTGATTCATAAGAGTAAGCTTCTGCTCGATGAGTTGTGATCTCATAGTTGCGACCTTTATACAAACAACCTATAGTTCCAAATCGTTTTCCTTGAGTCCATATGGTCTTAGTAACGGTTCTAAGTATCGTTTCAATCTCATCTGGACTAGCATCGGTTGTAAAATCTAGATCTTTTTTTACTTTTGAAAAGGAAGGCTTTAAAATAGCGTCTCTTACCGCACCCCCTACTAAAAATAATGTCTTACCATTTTTAGAAAAAAGGTCTGATATGTCTCTTGTCTCTTCTACTAAAAAGCGAAATCTATCTGGAATCACTAAAAAATTTTCCTTTATATTAAAATTTATCTACAAAAAAAATAATGGCGATGTCTGTTAGAAAAATTATTAATCACATCAACCTTCATACCTATTTTATAAAACCTTGTTCAAAATCACTCATGATTTCGCTTTGGCACAATGAAGAAACTAAAGCTCTTTTATCTCCCAATCCTGATGTTTCCCCCTCAGCTGAATCTATTACTCGTTGTCTAAATCAATTAAGCCAACAAGGTTTTACCAAAGTATTCACTTCAGCCCTTTTACCCCACCAAAGTAAAGCTTTCATAGATTGCGGTTTTCAGATAGAAAAAAAATTAGCAGTATTATCACGTGACCTTGAAAGCCTACCCTATTGGAAAAAATCATCAACTTATAATCTAAGAAGGGCTACAAGAAAAGATAGATCTAAAGTATTAGAAGTTGACTCAGCTTCTTTTCCTCAATTTTGGAGATTGACTAATAAAACTTTGGCAGAAGCAATTCATGCAACTTCTTATACAAGATTTGAAATAGCAACCCCAATAGAGTCAGAAGATATTATCTTAGGTTACGCTATTACTGGGCAAAGTGAAGATAAGGGGTTTTTGCAACGCTTGGCAGTAAATCCAACCTATCAGCATCTAGGCATTGGTAAATCCCTAGTATTAGATGGATTATGGTGGTTAAAAAAAAGAGGAGCCACAAAAATAACAGTAAACACTGAAGTAAATAATTTTAAAGCTCTTTGTCTTTATCACAACTTAGGCTTTGCCCTTCAACCTACAGAAATGCACGTTCTTAGTACTAAGATTAATTAATTCTCATGCAAAGAAACTTAAAGCAAAATTTATTTTTTATACTTATCACTTTTTTATTAATCATAATGATTCTAAGCAATCCTTTAAATGCTTCAAAAAACATCAAAAATCAAAAAAATTCAGACTCTCTTAGCTTAATAGGACAAACTTCTTGGGTTACCACTCAACCTAGTTTTACTTTGCAAGTAAAAATCTCTAACTTAGTTAACCCCAAATCATTATCCTTGGACGCTTTTGTTTACCCTAAATTAGAAAACAGATCTGCTTTTGCTGCCACTATCAATAATAAAGTTCCCGGAGATCCCATTTGGGTGTGGTCTCATATTGTTGCCAATCTAAAACCTAATAAGACTAATATTTATACAATTTCTATCCCCTTGGGGATTGCTACTTCTGTAGAAAACAGTCTAAATTTGAATAATTATGGTGGTCCAGGAGTTTATCCGGTCATAATAGATTTAGGAAATTCTTCTTCTGGGAAAAGGATCTCCCAACTTACAACTCACTTGATTTATGTAGGTAATTCAAAGATTAATCCTAAACTTGACTTTTCCTGGATACTACCTCAATCTTCTAAGGTAGTTAAAGGCTCTATAGCCGCCACTTCGATTAGAAACCTTACTTCTGAGTCTTTATTATTAGCAAACAATCCTACCGTTCCAGTCAATTTAGCTCCCGTACCTCAAACTCTTCAAGCTTTGTCCAATAGTGGAAACAGTGGAAAAACAGTTTTAAGGCTACTTAAAAAAGATTCACAAATAGATCCCATTCTTTCTCAATCTTATGTTCCTATAAATGAACAAAATCTAGAAAATTCTAAATTAGGACCAGATATCGGCAAACAAATAAGTTTGGGTTCTTATGTAATTCATTCAACTTTAGGGATAAGTCCAACTCCGTCAATTTGGAATTTAACTCACCCTGCCAATCAAAAATCACTAATAGAATTAAAAAGATTAGGATTTAAATATTTAGTAATAAAAAGGAATAGCTTAACTCCGTTTCCGAATAAATCAAATGTAACTTTAGCTAATCCTTTCAAATTGAGCCTTGGTCCCCATAGCCCAGATATGATATCTACTATATCTGATTCAGGATTATCTCAACATTTTCAAAATTCTCCTGGTCAAGTACTGCGAGCTCATCAGTTTTTAGCTGATTTAGCTGAGATATATTTTGACGATCCTAGTGTTTTGAGAGGAACGGTAGTTTCAACTCCTTCCAAATGGAATCCAAGCACTTCTTTTTTGAATGTAGTACTACCCTCTTTAGCCAAAAGCCCCATTATCAATACCGTTAGTCTCAAAACTTTTTTTCACACAGTTCCTTTAGCAACAAATAATTTTAATAAACCCTTAGTTACAAAAATCAATTCCCGTTATCATAAAGGTACTTTACCTACCAAAAAAATAAAAAAAGCAACCCAAGAACTGAAGAGCTTTAATGACATATCTACTCCTCAATCTAATAATATTTACCTACAAGAACTATTAGCTAATGTAGAAAAAATTGGTCTTAGTTACCAAGCAAGGCTTTCTTTAATTGGTCTTTTTCAAAGAACTATTAAAAATCAGATATCTTCTATTAAATTAACCAATAATAAGCTAATTACTTTAACTTCAAAAAATGGCAGAATTCCAATTACTGTTTCTTCCAATTTAAATTTTCCTATCAAAGTCTTGTTACGTCTAAAATCAAACAAACTTCTATTTCCAAATGGTTCCAGCAGATTTTTAGATCTAAAGCATCAAAACACTACGGTTATTTTTTCTGTAAAAGCTCGTACTCCAGGGTCTTTCCCCGTAAAAGTTTTACTTACATCAGCAGATAAAAATCTCACAATTGATAAGGGTGAATTTATTATCCACTCCACAGCTACTTCTATAGAAGGGATTTTATTAACTATTGGAGCAGGTGGATTTTTAGTCGTGTGGTGGATAAAAGACTTGTTCAAAGGAAAAAAAGGCCGCAACAAAAGACTGCTTTTAAATACTTCAAATACTTCCCAGAAAGAACTATAAAAATAAATAATGACTGAAGAAAAAAGTAGCTTATCCAAAACTACTCTTTGGATGGGTTTGGGTACTCTTTTATCAAGAATCACAGGCTTTGGTCGTCTAGCAGCTCTGGTTTTTGCTTTAGGTTCTACTCGCCTTACCGATTCTTATAATCTAGCCAACAACACCCCAAATATGGTTTATGACCTTATTTTAGGAGGTGTTATTGCTGCAACCCTAATTCCAGTATTTGTAGAACTTCTCAATACTAAAGCAGAAAAAGAAGCCTGGGATGGCATCTCTGCAATAGTTACTATATTTATCGTAATATTGATAGTAATCACGGGAATAACTGTAGTAATTGCTCCCGATATTATTCACCTATATGCACTTGCAAATACAGGAGCATCTAAACATTCTCAAGAAATTGTAGCTACTGAACTTCTTCGGTTATTTGCTCCTGAATTAGCTTTTTATGGCATTATCAGCATAACTTCATCTTTATTGGCTGTTAGAAGAAAATTCATATTGCCAATGTTTACCCCAATTGCAAATAATTTATTAGTAATAGGAGTTTTTATACTTTTACCTCATATTGTTCATACCCTAACCCTACAATCCATGTCTCATCACCAAATACCGTTATTATTTTTAGGATTAGGAACAACTGCAGGGGTAGGTTTACAAGCTATTCTACAACTTCCAGCACTTAGGGAAATATTTCGTCACCTACATTGGAATTGGAATTTAAAAGACCCTGTAGTAAAAAACATATTAAATCTGTCTGGATGGACTTTTGGTTTTGTTGCTGCTAACCAAGTTACGTTATTCATCATTCTTGCTTTAGCAAATGCAATCAAAGGACAAGTAACTGATTACAATAATGCCTACTCTTTTTTTCAACTACCCTTTGGAATTGTAGCTGTTTCTATTATGAATTTAATTCAACCTGATTTATCCTCTAAATGGTACAAGAAAGACCTTGAAGGTTTTAGATACAAGTTTTCTGAAGGTATCCGCCTAATCTTAGTTTTGATCATTCCATCTGCAGTAGGTTTCGTCCTTTTGGCTCACCCTATTATTAATACAGTTTTATTACATGGAAGCATGACTGTTCATCAAGCTAA
>JAJYPT010000076.1 GCA_021795135.1 Actinomycetes bacterium | reverse complement strand
ATGGTTGGAAAGTCCTCGCATTACAACAAAGCTAAGGTGTTGTTGTAATGACAACACCTTAGCTTTGTTAAAAATCAGAACAGTTGAATTGAACAGCAAAAAACTTTGAAAACAACCAGAAAAACCTGTAGGTTGACTCTCATAAAAATATACGCGTATTGCTTAAATGATCCATATGCAAGTACAAGTACCAAAATAACTATTTTGTAATATGGGTATCTAAATAATTGGCATCATATATCAATTATTTAGATGTCTGGTTGATCTGGGTAAGCCAAGTTCTCCAATGCCGTAGTGGACTTCATAACAAGACGATGCTGCTGGGGCGTAGGTACAAACCCAAAATGGGCATAGAAACTGGTGGCATTATCATCAATGGCATCAACCACTATGTATCGTCCACCTACTGCATGTATTCCCACCACAGCACGTTGAAGCACATCGACAAGTAGCTGACTACCTAATCCCCGACCTTGAAGATCAGTATGCAGCGCAAGCCTAGCAAGGAGAATCGCCGGTATTACAAACTGATCGCCATGTTGGAATTTTTTTGGCAGAATGTCACGACGAATCTCATGAGGGCACAGGCTGAAATAGGCAACAACACAATCTTGTTCATCAACCCATATATATGTACGAGCCGTGCCTTTTCTATCAGCAAGTATTGCAGATTCAACCAACCACTTATCAAGGCTAGGTTGCCCAGAAGAAAAACTATTCAGACGATGACGATCATCGATTCGCTGCGAAGAATACAGCTCAATTCACCTGTTTGAAAGCAGGATCATGCCTGACCTTAGCTACAGCTTTAGATAGCGTTTCAAGACGACGAGGTGGTTCATCAAGTGCAGCGATAAGAGCATTGAAATAATCATTTGGAACTTCTGTATAACTATCTTCAGTAATCACTCGCTCTGCTTCTGCTGTAGCCGCAGATACCACAAATCCAGACACTGACATATGTAGCAACTCACTTGCAAAGCGAATACGACTTAGACCTTCAGCACTAACACGTGCTTCAATGCGTTCAGATCGTTCAGCCATTTCATTTCCTCCTACCGTACATTATACGGCACATCAATTCTTTGTCAACATATAGCTTCTTATCCTGCAAACGAAACTTGACTCTCGAATATCTGAAAAATTCGGACAAAAAAGCTGTTCTAATTCCCGATAAGAACAGTGAAAATTGGTAGCGGTTATTATAGATCTATAAAAATCTGTCACACATTACAAATTCCTGATGTCTTTAGTTCGAGGCTGGTAAAACTGTAGCTAATTGAATATTCAGAAAAATAGTTTTTTTACTTTTCCCCACCACGTCTTTTCCAACTCCTAATTAAGTTTTCAGCAGGATGTAAATGGTTGGAAAGTCCTCGCATTACCTCCACTAAGGTGCGTAAAGTTATTTTTGGTCGCATGTTTAGAGATCGTTCACGTTGTCACCTAATTGAGTCTATGAACACTTGAACACCTAGACCTCAATCTTGTGAAAGCTATTTTTTATTTTCAATTGTAAAGGGCAATTTTTCTCTTAGTCGGATAGGTCCTGGACTAAGTCAGCTTCAAGTTCTACCTTGCGAGTAGCATCTCGAGTTTGAAAGTATCATATTCTTGTCTTCCTCTTAGTGTTGTTGAGTTTTCAGGATAAGGGTCCTCTGCAAGTTTTTTTATTCTTTCAACAATTCGACTAACGTCTTTAGATGGTATTGAAACTAAATCTTTTTTGCGAACGTTCTTATTAATCTCTACTTTATATAAGTCCATCTAATTTAATGGCTTTCAAAAAGCCCTCCAGAGATTCACTAGGTTCATCTCGACGTTCATCGATTGCTTCGATGTCTTCAAGATCTTCAGATATTGCATATGCAACTGCACGATTGACATATTCAGACATAGTTTGATTAGTGTCTACCACTCTCTTCTTGAGGGCCTTCCGAACACTTGGGCTCAAATATAGAGTCGTTTTTAGATTGTTTGTACCCATACTGCAACTACACTGCTTTAGCGTTTAGACGTCAATGAACTGGAGTTTGAAACAGAACCTATCAATTAATCTCATTCATTCAAATTCGAAAACGGTCATTTAGAAACAATCTGGACTACTTGCTTGATCTCTTATCTTTTCTTTTTCAGTTCACAATTAAGTTTTCAGTTGAATGCAAATGGTGTTTCAAAAATATTAATGTTTTATAACATCCTAAAACTCGACACAGTTGTATCTCTGTATGGTTTGTAAACTATAAGGTTTATCATATGGCTTCTAAAATAGAAAACTCTTTCTTTTCTTTTCGGATCAGGGCCTCTAGCCAGAGGCCAATAGTTGACAAAATGCTTATTTTCTCATAAGAAGCTAGATGTTTTATTGCAAAATTATCTATTCACAGGACTAAGAAATTAAGTCGGACTATATAGATCATTGTATTCGGGATGACGCTTTAGAAAAAGCTCTACATACCAACATTGAGGAATAACTTTTTTATTCTCAGATCTTATATCTTCAAGGGCATATTTAATTAGTTGATTGGCTAGACCTTTTCCCCTAAGGGAGGTAGATACCTCAGTATGAGTCATTACTACTTTCTGGTTTTGAATTGAATAATCTGCGAATCCTGCAAGGTTTCCTTCTAAAAATATCTCGTACCTATTTAAATTAGTATTTTTTACGGTTTTGGTAGTCATATCTATTTCCATGGTAATTTCATATTTGTCTACAATACTTAAAGAATAGAAATTAAGGTGCTGCAAGCTTTTTAAGAATTACTGTTTTTGTAACAAGTCTTGTTAGTTGGTATCTTGCAACAAATCAGAAAAAGCAGTTTTTAGGTCGTTATGAATAAAATTGAATCCCAAGGCTGTTAGTTTTTTCGGAATTGCTCGTTGGCTTGACAAAATAAATTCTTCTACAGCTTCAGATCCAAAAAGTAAAGATAGACCAAGTTTAGGTGTAGTAATTAAAGTAGGTCTATGTAGAGCTTTGCCTAGTAGGTGACTGTATTGGGTATTTGTTACAGGTTTTGGAGAACTAAGATTGAATGGTCCCTGAGCCGAAGGATTTTCCAATAGAAATTTAATGGCATGAACTGTATCGTACAGAGAAATCCAACTTGTCCACTGATGACCAGAACCCATCTTTCCTCCTAGGCCAGCTTTGAAAATTGGTAACTGGCGAGCCAAAGCCCCACCTTTTGTACTAAGGACCATCGCAGTTCTCAATAGGACTACACGGGTTCCAAATTGGGAAGCTCCATTGGCTGTAGTCTCCCAATTTTCACATAAATCTGCTAAAAATCCAGATCCTTTAGGGCTAGATTCATCTAAAACTGTATCACCTCTATTTCCATAGTAACCAATGGCTGAAGCATTGATAAGGACAGAAGGAGGTTGGGAGATAATTGAAAATGAGTTAATTAATGTCTGAGTACTTTGAACTCTGCTATTTAAAAGACATTGTTTGCGTTTTTCATTCCAACGGCTCTCACCTATGCCAGCTCCTGCAAGGTTTATTACTGCATCTATTTGTTTGAATTTATCTATATCTAATGTTTTTTTCTCTAGATTCAAACTTATCTGATTAGAATTTTGGGCTATTCCTCTGACCAATCGCAGTACCTCATAGCCTTGGGTTTCTAATAAAGTAGTCAAAGACGAGCCGATAAGACCATGGGAACCAGATATAGCCACTCTCATAGTTATATTGTGCCCATGGTTTGTCAACTACACTCTTAAAATATAGATAACAAAAGGCCAAGGAGCATTCAAATAATAATAAAGCTAATCACCATTATTACTACAGATGGTGTTGCAGCAAAGAAAACCAATCACTCTAATAGGCTTGAATCATTTGTTTAGTCAAACTTTGGAATGAAAAACACAAAGAGCTAGAAAATAAACCGTAGTTTATCTTGGTTTTGGAAAACTATATTAACCAATTGTTCACATAATACCAATCAAGGGTAGCTTTTATCTCTTTCATTAGGTCAGTCCTTGTAGGTGTCCAACCTGTGGCTTGTATCGCATCAATACTTAATATGTTGTTGATGTTTTTACGTCTCAAGAATCGAAGGCGTTCATCTGTAAAGACAATTTTATTAGACATTCCCTTTTGATACATTGAATTGAGAATCTCTTTCCTTTGTATCAAGCTTAACCCAACATTTGGATCTTTAGATAGTTCAAATTCTAAGTTAAAAGCAGAAGCTAAAATTCTAGCTAATTCTTCACTTGAAGGATATTGTCCAGATGTCAAGTTGAATACTTTATTAGTGGTTTTATCTAAAATAGCTAAATGAATACAAGCATCTAAAACATCTTGAATATGAACAAGGCGCAATTCTACAACTGGAGCTGGCAAAGCTAAAACGTTGATGGTTTTGCTAAAAACTTCTATGGCCACATCCAACATTGCACTAGCTAGGAGTTTTATGTTTCCGGGACCATAAACGCTAACGGGTCTTAGTATGGATAAATTAAGATTTTTGGATTCGCTAATGGTTATAGCTTGTTGTTCTGCTTGTAGCTTTGTTCTTCCATATTCCCTACTTGGAGATGGAGTTACTGACTCTTCAATAGGTTGTGGTAGTGGTTGTTTTTCGCCATAAACTGCAGTGGTGCTCATATAAATAGCACTTTTGAGCTGAGAAGTTGGAATTGCAGAGAAAAGGTTTTTAGTAGCAATTACGTTATTTACAAACATTTCATCATCAGATGAATTAGTACTAGAAGCTCCAGCTAAATGGAATAGGTGAGTAATTCCTTCAAATATTTTTGGATCTACAGGCTTGGATAAATCTACAAATTGGTGTTCTGTTGAGCGAGATGAAATCAGCTCAACAGAACGTCGTCCAATTGTTCTAACCCTCCATCCTGCTTCTAATAACTCTCTACCAAGGTAAGAGCCTATATATCCGCTTCCTCCAGTAAGGAGAGCAAAAGGAGTTTCCATGATTTGAAAGTATAAACCTATCCTTGAGGTTTTGCTATTGAGCTAAGTGGAGGAAAAGTTTTAGGAGGTTGTCCCATAGTTGATTTGTTCCTTATCAAATATGAATAAGGAGGTGCTAAATCTAAACCATCTGGAATCCTAAGATAACCCGGGGCAGCTCCTGGAACACCAGTATGTCCATATTGCCAAACAATTTGGTTGGTCTTTGGATTGACTACAATAATACGGTTATTGTGATCGTCAGTAGAGATAATGTCGCCATTAGGTAAAGGCTCTGCTAGGGAAGGTTGATTCATGGCATTGGGCCCTGTTGGAGCAAAACGCCATAGTAATTTGCCTTGCCTGTTGAATTCAACTATTTGTCCAGGATTTGAATAATCTACAGTTATAAACCTATTAGGGTTGATTTCGTTTGTATCTGAAGGATAGGCAACTCCTGGAGGATGCACCATAAATCCAATCTTTCCACTCAAACTCATTTCATCTACCCAATCACCATTGATTTCTGTAACTAGATATTTCCCATTTGTCATTGGGAAAGCTCCATTTGGGCTTCCAAATCTATAAGGGGGATTATGTAAACAGTTAGTAGTATTTGCCCCATATCTGTGTAGCGGATGGTGAGCTCCTGGAGGAATCAGAAGAATGCTGCAATTGACTATATCAGGAGAGATAACAATATGACTTTTAGGTAAAACCATTGCATCATCAGGGGTGTTTAGATAATTAGGAGTATTTCCAGGTACTCCTGGATGGCCATAAGTCCAAATAATTTTATGCTGAGCTATGCTAATTAAGCTAATAGTTTGATTAGATTCTTGATTTGTAATTATATCTTTGCCATTTGGCGTAAAAAAAGCATCATCTGGTCCTAAAAAGCTTTGTCCTGGTTTTAGGTTGCCAGGTTGGGGAAATTCCCATGTTATTTTGCCTTTGGGGGATACTATCAATAAGCGATTATTCCTTTTATCAGCTATCAAGATAGGACCTGGAAGAGCAGAAGGGTTAGATCCTGGGGCTAAATTAGAAGATATAGGACCTACTTTTACTTTTTGGACAGAAGAGGCAAAGGTACTCTGCATCGTTTGCATAGAAACAGCGCCAATTCCAAGTAGGACAATTAATAATAAAGATTGAAGTTTAAAACGAGTCACAAAGTGAGCATAAGGGCTAAAAGCTCTTAAAGAAAGTCAATATAGGGGTAAAATTTACAAATTTGATAAATTTGTTCTCAAAAGCGACTAAGTTTTCAGACTATGAAGCTGTTTGTCTATAAATTTAACTCAAAAAAATTTTCTAAGTTAGTTCTTGTGCCGTTAGCCTTGTTGTTGGCAAGTTGTTCAACTGGTACCGGTTCGTCTTCTAAGAAGTCCTCTGTTTCTCCAAAAGGATCTCCCATCTTAGCCCCTAAATTAATTTCTAGGGTAAGTGTAAAACAAGTTGGACAACTTCCAACCCCTATTTCTCGTCCAGTAGTACTTCCTTTTGGATCAAAAGCTTTGATATTTGGGGGTTTGATGTCACAGGGTTCTGCTCAGGGTATATTTAGTTTTAATTTGAAAAACAATAAGTTATCTAAAGTTGGAAGCTTGGTAAGGCCAACTCATGACGCAGCGGGAGCCTTTTTAGGAAAATCGTTTTTTGTTTTTGGAGGAGGATCTAATTCTGTTTATTCAAGTGTCCAATGTTTTTCTCCTCCTAGTAGGGTCTCTTCTATTTGTTCGCATTTGCCAACTCCAAGAGCAGATCTTTCTTCGGTAAAGATACATAATTCTGCCTTTGTCTTAGGAGGATACAGTGGAAGTAACTTTTCTTCCTCTGTGTTGAAAACAACTAATGGAAGATCATTCCAAAAAGTTGGGAACCTATCCTTTCCGGTGCGTTATGCAGCAGTGGCTGGGATTGGTCATTATATTTATATTTTTGGGGGATTAGGAGCATCTGGAGCGACTTCAAAAGTACAAGTATTCAATACTGTTACCGGACAAGACAGAATCATAGGTAATCTTCCCTTCGTTTATGATCATGGTCAAGCAGCGGTTATAAATAAAGAGATTTTACTTATTGGGGGTCGCATCTCAGGATCTTTTTCTAACAAAGTATTGGCTGTAATTCCTGGACAAACCCAAACCAAACAAGTTGGAACTTTGCCTTTGGCTATTTCAGATTCTGGAGTTAGTGTCGTTGGTAATAAAATAATTGTTATCGGGGGAGAAAATACTTCTGTTGTTAATTCTGTAATTGAATTAACTCCTATTAGCAAATAAAAAGGATCGAGATCGCGGTTTGGGTTCTAGAATCCCATGGCTTTATCATGGGATTTATCAATGTTGATTTGGATCTTGTTTGGGTTCAAAAGAAGATCCCTCTGTATCATCAGGTGTTCTATTGATTACTCTTTGGGTCTTTAACTCAGAAGAAGTCAAAAGTCGAGGACCGCTCCATTGGGCGGGTACTGCATCTATCATTTTTGCCATCTCATAAGCAATTGATTCATAATTTATCCTCCAGCCTTTGAAATGTTTCCATGCCTCTTGTGGATCTCTTTCTATAGGAAAGCCAACAGATGCAATTCTGTCAACTCCTGTCATAAATTCTGAAAAACTCAGCTGTATCGGATCTGTTGGTTTAGGATCACTATCGTATCCAATTCCAGAAGATCTAGCTAGGGTTCTGAGGCATTCAAAGCCCATGCGAAGAGCAAGTCTTGTCTCTAGGGGCGCTTGAGATGGAGACAGAGATAGATAAAGAGCGGCTGAATCCAATACGCAAAGTAGAGAAATGATCCAACTAGAATAAGGATCAGGAGATCTCAGTCGCAAAAGAATTGGATAAGTAGAATGAGATTCTGCTACATCTGCAGCCCATTCTTCCCATTCTCTATAAATTCCCAATACTTGGTTGTCTACAATACCAATTCGTGTTCGAGCTAAAAGTTCAGGACCCCACGGAGGACTTCCCACATGAGATGACAATAAGGTTATTTTTGTTTCTCTTCTATTGAAAGCAGCATAAATAGTAGGCAAAGATCCCGCATCGCTTTCATAGTT
>JAJYPT010000075.1 GCA_021795135.1 Actinomycetes bacterium | reverse complement strand
CGCAGTTATGTCTTTGGGGCGACTACTTAGCGAAATGCGACGTAATAAGACTCTTCAAGACTTTGGTCAAGCTTTAGAACAAGTAAGTGTCAAGCTCCAGGCTTAAAAATCATTAGGACTATAGCTAGGACTAACATAGTATGGAAAAGACCTACATATAAAGATTCTTTATTGTATAAAGATTTCAATTCCAAATTATCTTTTTCATCAGAGGGATTTTTTTGCTCAAAAAAATTCCTAAGTTTTTTCTCATTAGGGCGGATAGCTCCATGAAAAAGGCCAATAATCAAAAACCATAAAACAAAAGTAGCCGATATCCAAGTTTGTTGAAAACTCCATTTGGAGTTTGAAAAAACAATCAACAAGATTCCAAAAACTGGAACTAAATAAATAAAATAAATTGCTCTGCTGTAAGAGATAAACCCAGAAGCATCTAATATGGCTTTTGATTCAACAGAGGAAGCACCTTTTGTCATTCTTACATATCGTCCGTTAAAAAATACTGCCCCAAACCCAATCACAACCGACAATATATGTAAAACAAAAAAAAATTTATAACCTATGCTATTGATTCCCATTAAAAACTTTTACCTCTCATAATACATATAGCCATTTACTTGTTATTGGACTAAACTAAAGGGATCTAATCCCACCTTTGGTCATTTCTAATACGTCTAAAGCTGTCTCTATTACTTCTGGAGATAGCAACTTACTTTCTAATACTACTGTTTTCAAATCTTTATCTTCTTGTATAGACTGCTTGACTAATTCTGCCACTTTTTCATATCCTAAAAAGGGATTCAAAGCCGTAGCTATAGCAGGTGAAGAAAGAGCATAGGTTTGACATCTTTGCTCATTAGCTTGGATGTCTTTTATACATTTATCTGCAAATAGATTTGCTATTGAACTCAATAAATGTAAGCTTTCTAAAAGATTTTTTGCCATAACAGGTAGCATGACATTTAATTCAAAATTGCCAGCAGCACCTGCAAAACTAACAGCTGAATCATTTCCTATAACTTGAGCCGATACTTGGCAAACTGCTTCAGGAATTACAGGATTTACTTTTCCAGGCATGATTGAAGATCCTGGTTGTAAATCAGGTAAGGATATCTCTGCCAATCCGCACCTAGGTCCACTTGACATCCATCTCAAATCATTAGAAATTTTATTCAAAGATACCGCCATTACTTTACAAGCACCAGAGGTTTCTACTAAAGCATCCCTAAATCCTTGAGCCTCAAAATGATTCCTTGCTTCTCGTATTTTTAGATTAGTTTGGGCTCTTATATTATCAATGACCAAAGAAGCAAAATCTACAGGTGCATTAAGTCCCGTACCTACAGCAGTTCCACCTAAGGGAAGTTCTCCCAATCTTTGGACACAACCCAAAATTCTTTCTATGCCATAGTCAATAGCTGATGCATATCCACTAAATTCTTGTCCTAAAGTTATTGGGGTTGCATCCATAAGATGAGTTCTCCCACTTTTGACAATATTTTTAAATGCCTCAGAACGCTCCCAGAGGATGTCTCGTAGGTGTTGCCAAGCTGGGACTAATTTAAATGTAATTGCATTCAAACAAGCTAATTGAACAGCTGAAGGAAAAACATCATTAGAAGACTGACAAGCATTGACTTCATCATTTGGTAAAACTTTTCGACCAAGAGTAGAAGTAGCTAGATTGGCTACAACTTCATTCATGTTCATATTAGAAGAAGTGCCAGAACCAGTTTGAAAAACATCTACAGGAAATTCACTATTATATTGGCCAGCTGAAACCAAAGAAGCTGCTTGTTGAATTGCAGCTGAGACATCTGGGTCAATAATACCTAGTTCTGCATTAGCTTTAGCCGCTGCTTGTTTGATTATAGCTAAAGCCCAAATTACTAAATTATCAATTGGCATACCAGAGACTGGAAAATTGTTAACTGCTCTTTGTGTTTGAGGCCCCCATAAGGCCTTCAAAGGAACTTCTATAGTTCCCATTGAATCTTTTTCTTGTCTAAATTTTTCCTCAGGAAGAAGGTCTTTGGAGCCGATAGAACTTCTATAGTTATTATTAAAGCTCATTTGAGCCCTTATTCAGAAAGAACATATAGATAGCCTAGCGCGCCTTAGGAGCAATTAACTAAGGGCTTTTCTAATCTAATTTTAAATTGGGAAAAAAGTAAAGCTTGCAAAAGGCAGTCTTAAAAGACTAGGTTTGTAAACTAGTGTGAAAGCTTAGCTGATAATTTAAAACCCTATACGAATAACAAAAATCTATGCATAAAAAAACTTTAATTACAACTATTTCTATCTCTACTTTATTACCCACTTTCATTTTTCCCCAAACAGCTGGGGCTACAACTATTGCATCTGCTCAAGCAAAAGCAAACCAAATAGTTGCCCAACTATCTTTAGATCAGGGCAAATATGATTCTCTTTCTCAATCTTATGATTTGAGCCAAGCTAAGTCTTCTCAGCTTGCAGCTCAAGTATCTGCTCTCAAAGCTGCAATAGCACAAAGTCAAAATAAAGTAAATATATTAAGGTCTAAGTTAACAAAACAAGCAGTTGCCTCTTATGTAACAGGAGGCTCTGCCCCAGAAATTCAAGTACTGTTAGAAAGCAATCAGTCTCAGATGTCTTTGCGGCAACATTATCTTGATTCTATTTCTTCTCATGAACAAGTAACGCTAAATAAACTACACCAAGCACAAACAGCTCTAAAAAAACAGCAAAAATCTTTACAAGCAGCTCAAGAAGCTCAAACAAAAAATCTTCAACAAATCAAAACTGACTTACAACAAGTCCAAGCTACCACCTTAAACGAACAAGCTACTTTGTCTCAAGTCAAAGGACAAATTGCTACATTGGTAGCTGAACAACAAAAACAACAAGCCCAAGCCGCCGCCGCAGCCCAAGCCGCAGCTTTAGCAGCAGCCAAAGCCAAGGCACAAGCAGCAGCACAAGCACAACTTAGAATACAAGCAGCAGCAGCCAAAGCCAAACTAGTCTCAACCTCAGCTGTCTCTGGGTCTTCTACACCTCCTCCTAGTTCTGGGTCTTCTACACCTCCTCCTAGTTCTGGGTCTTCTACACCTCCTCCTAGTTCTGGGTCTTCTACACCTCCTCCTAGTTCTGGGAACGGCTCCCAAGCAGCCAGTCTTGCTCAAAATCAAATTGGAAAAGCTTATGTATTAGGAGATCCAACTAGTTATACTGATCCAAACCCATCAGCTTTTGATTGCTCTGGACTTACTCAATGGGTTTGGTATCATACTTCTGGAGTTGTAATTCCCCGTGTTGCTTCAAGTCAAGCTAGTTATGTAACTCCAATTTCTGTATCTCAATTACAACCAGGGGATTTAGTTTTTTATGAAACTGGTGGCTCTAGTACTATCAACCATGTAGCTATCTATATAGGTGGGGGCAATGTCGTAGAAGCAAATAATCCCCAAAGTGGAGTTATTCAAGCTTCAATTACCTATGATGGAGCTCCTGTGGAGTACGGACAAGTACCTTAGTTTGTCCAAAATCTCTTGTCCCAAATTGTCAATTGGGGACAAGAGATTTTGATTGATAATTTGGGACTTGTAAGATAATTCCAACAAATACCACAAAAAGGAGCTAAAAAATTGCGCTTTTTTGACTTTTACAATGTTTCTTATGGTATTTTTTGATCTAAACAGTCAAATAAAAATTCAAAAGTTATAGCTTGAATACAACCAGATGTTAAATTCTCTTGCCTTGTTTGTACTCTAGAATTAAATTTTTTACCTCTTTGGTAAGATCTTGTTGACTTTTAGATGGCAAGTAGGAACTCTTTTTATACCAATGACGATAGTGGGAAACTAAATCAGGACGAGCTTGTTCTAGCCATTCCATATAGTGTTGTTTTACCCCTGGGCGTAAATGTAGTAAAACTGGACTGATATTGACTGCTTTTGCCTCTATGCATTTTTGGACCAAGACTTTGAGTTGATCTTTGTTGTCTGAAATTCCCGGCAAAATAGGTGCTATCAATACTCCTGTTGGTATACCTTCTTTATTTAATTTCTCCAAGGCATTTAACCTCAATTGTGGATGAGGAGTACCTGGCTCAGATAATTTCCATATTGTTTCGTCTAGGGTTCCAATAGAAAGATTTACCCTTACTAGCTTTTTAGAAGCTGCTTCTTTGAGCTCTTGTAGGTCTCTTAGAATTAAAGTTGACTTAGTCAAAATAGAAAAAGGATTCCGTGCCAAAATCAATTCTCTAATAATAGCTTTAGTTAGCTTATATTTACCCTCAGCTCTTTGATAAGGGTCAGTATTTGTACCCATAGCAATACGGCTGCGATCCCAACCATAGTGAGAAAGCTCTACTCTAAGTCGTTGGGCTGCATTTATTTTTACAACTATCTTAGTATCAAAATCTTGTCCGATATTTAGACCCAACCATTCATGAGTAGGTCTAGCAAAACAGTAAGTGCAGCTATGACTACATCCTCTGTAGGGATTTATAGTATAGCGAAATCTCATTTTAGATTTTTCAGGAACTGGATTGATAATTTTTTTAGCAATCACATGATAAAACTCAAAACCAGCAAAGGCACCTTTACCTATTTGTTTTTCTAAAATCTGGTCTTGCTCATTGGGAAATAAACTTTGCTGGATTGCAGATTGATCAGCTAATTTCCATCTTATTTTAGGTTTTTTTTCCTCCATGGTTCAATTTTAGCGAACATATGTTCGTTGTAAGGAGATGCCTATAGGTTTATTAAAATTGTTATAGTAATAAGAACAACAATGAAAGTAGTTTTTTTATGAAACCAATACCTATATCATTCCAAATTGGACCTTTTACACTTTATCTTTATGGAATTGGCCTTGCTATTACCTTTTGGTTTGGATTTAGATACATAGAAAGACAACTCAAAAGATATGGTTTTGAATCACAATGGCTAGAAGGAGCCTTTATTTGGATCATCATCTCAGCCATTGTTGGAGCTCGCCTTATACATGTAGTGGCCAATATATCTTTTTACATAAATAGCCCCATTCAAGTATTTGAAGTCTGGAATGGCGGACTCTCTTCTTTTGGGGGTTTATTATTTGGAATACCTACTGGATTTTACCTTGCCAAACGTCACTGTCCCCGACTAGGTCTAGTTCAAGCTTTAGACCTTGCCTCTCCCCCCCTGATGGCTGCTTGGGCATTGGGAAGACTTTTAGGACCACAATTGATGTATCGAGGAGGAGGTCTACCTACTCATGCATGGTATGGAATGTATTATGCTGGAGAGGTAGGCAAACGCTATCCTGTGCCTATTTTTCAATCAATTGAATGTCTAGGCATCTTTTTGATTCTTTTGGCTTTAGAGCGGAAATTTACACAACGTCCTCAAGGATTGTTAATAGCTACCCTTTTAGCCTTGTGGGGAATGGCTCGCTTTAATGATGAATATATGTGGTTAGCTGTGCCAAAACTATGGGACGCAGTAGAGGTAACAGGAGTCATAATGACAATTGTTGGATGGTCACTTATTGTCTTTTTATTATTTAAAAATAATAAAAAGACAATAAGTGATACCGATAAAATAAAAGCTCCAATAAATTGAGAGCTTTTATTTAACAACCAAAGCAGCAACTAAAGTAACAGCTCCAATAATAAAAGTTGCAACAGAACCTCTTAGTCGAGCTGCGAACCTAAGCACTGTCCCAATCATCAAAAAACTAACTATAGCTGCAACTACAATCATCACCACTACTGGCAATATTCCAATTTGGTTTACTGCAGACAATCCACCTTTGCCAATGACCAGAGGAACTACCCCTGCTCCCAAAAGAGCTACAACATCTAATAGAAAAGAAAAGCGGAGCGCTTCTTTTGGGCTAAGGCCTTTGAGCAATAAAGGAGTAACGGTCATAGCACTTCGACTAATTCCTGGCAAAGCTGCAAATCCTTGTAACAGACCAACAATTATAGATGTTCCAGTACGAGGGATTTGAGATTTATCATCTTCTTCATTGATGCCAGCTAAAGATGGTAGATCTCCAGGTTGACTAACAACTGGAGCCTTTGCGGCTGCTAATTTCTCTCGTCTTAGGTTTACAAAGCTAGTTACCAATAGCAATAAACCTATGATAACCATAGCTACAGTCCCACTTGATCTAGCAAATGTATGACGTACAACAAGATAAATTGGCACTCCAATTACGCCCGTTGCCAAAGTAGCAAAAAACAAATACCGCAATTTCAAAGAATCTACAGTATCGGCAAAAGGAGCCCTCAATCCTCTAAGAGCAGAGAAAATATCTTTGCGAAAATAAGCTAGTGCAGCAAAAAAAGAGCCAAAATTAGCTAGCAGCCCCATTACATAATTGACAGCGAAATTGGTCTGTCCTGAAGCTCGAAAAACTAAAATGATAATAGTTTTACTACTTACAGGTAGCCATTCAACAATACCTTGTACTAAGCCCGCGAAAAAAGCAGGTAATAAAGAATGCATTCTTTTAAATTCCCCTAAATATAGAAAATAGCCAATAGTTGGCTAGAGGTGTGATTTTAAATATTTAACCAACTTGGGGAATTTTAGGCGATGTACCCCAAAAGTACCAGGGCGCATCGCCTAAAAGTATTTAAATTTACTTCATTTTTTCTAAATTAGGATCTTTCATATTGAAAATAATTGTTTTGACCCTAGTCATAGCTTCTATGGAATAACGTACGCCTTGAGCACCCATTCCTGAATTTTTAGCTCCTACAAATGGGAAATGATCAGGACCTCTAGAAGTCTTTCCATTAATTTGGACACTTCCAACATCTAGATTCATAGCTAATTTCAAAGCTCCATCAATATCTTTGGAGAAAATAGCCGCTTGTAGACCGTATTCAGATTCATTAGCAATATGTAAAGCATCTTGAGCATTTTTTACCCTTATTATAGGCAAGATAGGTGCAAATGGCTCTACCCAAGCTATATCCATATCAGTAGTTACATGATCCAGTAGAGCTGGAGGTAAAATATTAGACTCTCTAGTACCTCCAACAACAAGACGTGCACCTTTATTGACTGCTTGAGAAATTAGCTCTTCTCCTTTTTCTGCTGTTGAAATTTCAACTAAAGGAGTTATCACTGCATTATCTCTAGGATCTCCGACTTGGAGTTTTTTGATTTTTTCCTCTAAAAGATTTACTAATTGGTCTGCTATTGTTTCAGATACCAAAACCCTCTTTACCGCCGTACAACGCTGTCCTGAATAAGCAAAAGCTCCTGCAACAATATCTTGAGCTGCAGCTTCTAAATCTGCGTCTTCTAAAACAATAGCTGCATCTTTACCACCTAGCTCTAGCATTAAAGGAACCATTCCTGCCTTTTTTGCTAGAGAAATACCAGTTTCAGTTGAACCAGTAAAAGAAATCATACTTACTTTAGGATGCTGTACTAAATAGTCACCTATTCTAGAACCTCTACCTGTTACTACCGCCATAACCCCTTTTGGAATCCCAGCATCTAAAAGTAACTTGCCCAAATAAGTTCCAACGACAGAACCCTGTGTTGGAGGCTTTAGCAAAACAGCATTTCCCGTTGCCAATCCAGGAGCAATTTTAGATAAAGCCAAATTTACTGGATAATTAAAAGGAGGAATAGCAAGAACTATTCCAAGTGGTACTCGATGTACCACTGCTAATTTGTTCCTACCTTGACCGGGGAAAGCATCAGAAAACTGAGTTTCTCCATTAGCTCTTTTAGCCTCTTCTGCTGTATAACGTACAAAATCTGCTGATCTTGTTACCTCATCTTTAGCATCTTTTTTAGATTTAGCGATTTCCATGACAATCAAGTCACTTAGCTCTTCTAGGTTTTCTTCTAATAAATCAGCAACCCTATTTAGAGCTTTTGCTCTTTGATCAACTGGAACTGCCTCCCAAGCAGGCTGATTCTTGGCAAGAAATTCGAAAGTCTCATCTATTTCTTGGTGTGTAAACTCATGAACCTTACCAACTGATGACCCATCTATAGGAGAATATATTTCAGTGATCTGATCTTGCACTGGGGCAACTTTATTGCCTAAAAAGAAGTAACT
>JAJYPT010000074.1 GCA_021795135.1 Actinomycetes bacterium | reverse complement strand
CGGCGGCTCGCCAGGCGCACGACCGTCCATATGGCGAGAGTAGTTTTCAACTCCATTGCAGGTTCCCATCTCGGCAAGCATTTCGAGATCGAATTGCGTGCGCATTCGCAATCTCTGGGCCTCCAAAAGTTTTCCCTGCTGATCGAAGAATGCGAGTTGGTCCGCTAACTCTGCCTCGATGCCAGCAATTGCCTTCTTTACGCGCTCGTCTCCTGCTACATAATGAGTAGCTGGAAAAATCTCCAACTCTTCTAAATGACCCAAAACCTCTCCGGTAAGGGAATCAAATAAAGTAATTGATTCTACCTCATCTCCAAAGAGTTCTATGCGTATAGAATTTTCCTCATATGCAGCATGAACTTCAATGGTATCTCCACGTACCCTAAATTTGCCCCTTACTAAATTTAAGTCATTTCTTTCATACTGAAGATCTACTAAGCGTTTTAAAATCTGTCTTTGATCATAGCTTTGGCCTTTCTTTATAGCCAAAATACGCTCTTTGTATTCTTCAGGAGAACCTAAACCATAAATCGCAGATACAGAAGCAACAACAATTACATCTCGACGAGTCAAAAGAGCTGCTGTAGCAGAATGGCGTAAACGATCAATTTCGTCATTTATAGATGAATCTTTTTCTATAAATGTATCGGTAGTTGCCACATAGGCTTCAGGTTGGTAATAGTCATAATAAGAAACAAAATATTCAACTCTATTATGAGGGAAAAACTCTCGAAATTCATTAGCCAATTGTGCAGCTAAAGACTTATTTGGCGCTATAACCAAAGTAGGTTTTTGCACTGCTTCAATAGTCCAAGCTATAGTTGCACTTTTGCCACTACCTGTTATACCTAAAAGAGTTTGAAATTTATCTCCTCGCTTGATTCCTTCAGCTAAAAGAGAAATAGCTTTAGGCTGATCACCAGCGGGTTCAAATTGTGAAACGACTTTAAAGGGAGGCATTCAACTAATCCAACCTAGTCTAGAGAATGAAAATTCCTACTTTTGACTATTTAAATCAACCATCCAGTCCCAAAGTCTATCTACTTGAGGATATAGGTCGCCTAAAGAGCCATTATTATCTATCACAAAATCAGCTATTTTTAATCTTTGATCTCGGCTATCTTGGGCTCCTATGCGAGCTTGGATTTGATTTTGACTAAAGCGCTTGGTTAACAACAACCTTTGGATAGCAGTTTGTGGATAGACATCTACTACAACTATAGCTTTAAAATAATTCTTGTATTGACCAATACCCTCACTCAAAAGAGGAATATCAGCTACTACTATAGAAGATGTTTTTTCTATAGAATTTTTTATCTCTATTTGAATTAAAGGATGTGTTAAGGAATTGAGATCTTGCAAAGCAACAGGATCACCGAAAACTATTTCTGCCAAATCTGAACGCGAAAGCAGCCCTTCGGGGGTGATAACAGATGGACCAAAACGATCTTCAAGCTGAGACAAAACACTTGGCCTAGAAACCACCTCCCTAGCAATTTCATCTGCGTCAATCACTGTGGCTCCTTTATTTTTTAATAAAGTTGCCACAGTTGACTTACCGCTTCCAAAGCCTCCAGTTAGACCAAAAGCAGCCACTAAGTGTTGAGATTATCCTTCGTCAGTATCAGAAGATACATCTTGACTAGGAAGAGTTTCTCCTTGAGTATCTGTTGCTGGTTCTTGGGTAGATTCTGCTTCCTTAGCAGGATTTATATCTCCATGTTCTGCAAGATACTCTGCCCAAGCAGCTTGTGCTTCTGTTTCAGGAGTAAATTCAACATTTGAATAGTCAAAGCTACCTACATAATTACCCTGCTCATCATAGGCATGCTCACCAAAATGTTCACGATATTCTGCAGCTACTTCTCCACCTTCAGCAGCTTGTTTTATAGAAAGACTTATACGACGACGTTGAAGATCAATATCTATGATTTTCACCCAAAGTTCTTCTCCTGGAGCTACAACTTGTTCAGGAACATCAACATGATGTACTGCCATTTCAGAAATATGAACAAGTCCTTCTATGCCTTCTCCAATTTGAACAAATGCTCCAAATGGAACTAACTTAGTAACTCGGCCATAAACCAACTCTCCAACTGCATGAGCATTTGCAAACTCTTGCCATGGATCTTGTTGAGTGGCTTTGAGAGAAAGACTAATTCTTTCTTTGTCAAAATCAACATCTAATACTTGAACTTGAACTTCATCTCCAACTTGGACAACAGAAGAAGGATGATCAACATGTTTCCAGGAAAGTTCCGAAACATGAACCAATCCATCCATTCCACCCAAGTCTACAAAAGCACCAAAATTGACAACGGAAGAAACTATTCCATTTCTTACTTCGCCAGGCTTGAGATTTTCTAAGAACTCTTCGCGTTGTTCGCGTTGAGTCTCTTCCAGCCATGCTCGTCTAGATAAAACAACATTATTACGATTTTTATCTAACTCAATAATTTTAGCATCAAGGTTTTTTCCAACATAGGGTTGAAGGTCTCTTACTCTTCTCAGTTCTACCAAAGAAGCAGGCAAAAAGCCTCGTAGACCTATATCTATAATAAGACCGCCCTTTACAACTTCAATTACTGGTCCTGAGACAACTCCATTGGCTTGCTTGATTTTTTCAATACTTCCCCAAGCGCGTTCATATTGAGCACGTTTCTTGGATAAGATTAGACGTCCTTCTTTGTCTTCTTTTTGGAGTACTAAAGCCTCTATGCGCTCACCAACGCTTACAACTTCAGAGGGATCCACATCATGGCGGATAGAAAGTTCGCGGGCAGGAATAACGCCTTCGGACTTAAATCCTATATCCAAAAGAACTTCATCTCGGTCAACTTTTACAACACTGCCTTCAACAATGTCTCCATCATCAAACTCAATAATTGTTTTAGCTATAGCATCTTCGAAAGAGACATCTCCCAAGTCGTCTACTATGACTTGGCGAGGGATGTACTCCCCTGCTTCGTTAAAACTTCCTGGTTGCTCTGCAACAGAGGTAGTACTAGATAAATCCGACATTTACAACAATCGCCTTCTTTCCGCTTGACCTAACCACTTTGATTTTCTTTGAGTAGAAGAGGAGAGGCCTTGACGTTTCGGTACACGTCAACTTGTAGATTTTACCACTTAAAAAGAATATGATTCCTAAAAAGTTATATTCTGTGCAATTTTAGCTAAGTTTAACTTTTTGCTTCAGCCCAAGTATTGCACCACGATAGGTTAACTTCTAGAGGAACTTTTAAAGTTGCTGCTTTTTGCATAGCATCTAAAGTTACTTCTCTTACTACTTCTTCTTCCTCGCTAGGAGCTTCTACTATAACTTCATCATGGATTTGGAGAATGAGACGACTCTTTAGTCTTCTTGATTCTAACTCTTTGTCTAACTTGACTAAAGCTACTTTAAAAATGTCTGCAGCTAAACCTTGTATGCCAGCATTCATTGCTTGTCTTTCTCCAGCTTGTCTTATTCTATAATTAGACGAAGAAAGCTCTGGTATGTTTCTCCTGCGACCAAATAAGGTTTCAGTGTATCCTTTTGACTTTGCTTCTTCGACTGTTTTATCCATGTAATTTTTTACATTTGGAAAAGCAGAAAAATAAGAATTCAAAATATTTGAAGCTTCTTCTACCCCTACTCCCAATCTTTGAGATAGTCCATATGCTTCCATTCCATAGGCAAGACCATAAGAAACCATTTTAGCTTTTGATCTTTGTTCAAAACTAACTTGACTTTCTGGTATGCCAAATACTCTAGCAGCAGTAACAGTATGGATATCTATACCTTGTCTAAAAGCTTCTACCAATCCTGGATCATCACACAAATGAGCTATAACACGAAGTTCTATTTGGTTATAATCAGCTACTAAAAATCTCTTATTGGTATCTGGGATAAAAGCTGCCCTGAATAGTCTTCCTTCTTTGGTTCGAATAGGAATGTTGTGCAAGTTGGGTTTATCAGAAGACAATCTTCCAGTTCTAGCTACTGTTTGATTGAAACTAGCATGTATTCTTCCGTCTTTACCAACTTCTGCTAATAGTCCTTCCCCATAGGTAGAACGTAGTTTTTCTACTTCTCTATATCGTAATAATTTTTCAATAATAGGATGCTTTCCAAGTAACTTTTCCAAAGAAGAGGCGTCCGTAGAATAGCCTGTTTTGGTCTTTTTATAAGGAACAAGACCAAGTTTGTCATAGAGAATGGAACGAAGTTGTAGAGTTGAATTTACCTTGAATCTTTCTCCTGCAAGGTCTTGAATTTGTTCTTCTAACTCGCGACCTTCTTGATCTAGACGTTTGATCAAAGCCTTTAAATTTTCAGTATCTACTTTTATACCAACTTGTTCCATCCGGCTCAAAACCCTCACCAAGGGTCTTTCTATTTGATCATAAAGATCATAAAGACCTTGTTCTTTTAAAGATTGGCGAAAAAACATAGATAGTTGCCCTATTGCAAAAGCCCTCCTAGAAGCAAGGATAGAAAAGTCTTGAGAATCAGGATCTAAAAAAAGTTGTCCGGAACTATCTTGGGGATCTTGATTTGGAATCATTTCCAAGTGAACATATCTTTGAGCAAGTTGTCCTAAATCATATTTTCCAGCAGAAGGATCCACTAAATAAGCAGCAATTGCTGTATCTATGCCTAAGTTGGAAATATCTATACCCAAAGGGCCTAGCACTCTCATAATTTCTTTTGCACCATGAGCGTTGATAAAACAATTATCTTGAGAAAAAAAACTATTTAATTTTTCTACTATTTGAGATTCTGCCAAAAAAGAATTGGACAGCCAAATAGCTTTGGCATCATGAGCAAACAATAGGCCTTCTATGTTGGACCTTCCAGGAATTGCACTCCAGCCAGCTTCTATAACTACTTCGTCAATACCAAATAGTTTTTCCATCATCTCAAGGGCTTGGGAAACCGAAGTGGGTTTGACAATGTCTAACTCTATTGTTTGAGACAATCCTAAGTCGGAATTATAGCTTTGGTCTTTGGAGCCACTCAACTCAATAAATCGTTGCAATAAAGCAGAACTAAATTCTAAAAATCCAAACAATTGATGAACTTGTTCTTTATCCCAGTTTGCTAAATTAAATTTTTTGATCTCTAAATTTAGAGGAACTTTTCTATCTACTGGAGTAAGCAGAATATTTTTCCTCACCCTTTGTTCAGCTTCAGAAAGATTATTCTTCAATTTAGGAGTCAAAGAATCCAGATTTTCAAATAAAGACTCTAGATCTTGGAATTGATTTACTAACTTAGCTGCTGTTTTTTCTCCTACTCCTGGCACCCCTGGAATATGATCTGACACATCCCCTTTTAGTGCTGACAGAAATGGATATTGACTAGGAAGAACTCCCGTTCTTTCCTTAATTGCTTGTTCGTCATAAAGGACATAATCACTTACGCCTTTGCGGTTGTATAAAACTTTAATAAAAGGATCTTGTACTAATTGAAAAGCATCTCTGTCTCCAGTAACAATTAATGCTTCATCTCCTTGTTCAGCTGCTTGAGTCGCCAAAGTTGCTATAAGGTCATCTGCTTCATATCCTGCTAACTCAATACTTTGAATACCTAAAGTTTGTACTAATTGCCTTATAAGTCCCATTTGTTGAGACAATATATCTGGAGTAGCTTCTCGATTTGCTTTATATTCGGTATCGATTTTATGACGAAAAGTAGGCTCTGGTCGATCAAATGCAACCACTATTGATTCACAAGGATGGTTTTTTAACAAAATAGCCAGCATAGATGTAAATCCAAATACAGCATTAGTTACCTGACCAGATGAAGTAGCCATATCTGCCGGTAGAGCAAAAAAAGCCCTATAAGCTAAAGAGTTTCCATCTATCAACATTATTTTTGACACAAATCCTCTTTCAACAAGTTGAAGATATTGCTATTGACCGAAACAAAAATAGATTTTTTCTTACAACAAACCAAGTTTTGGGCAAAATCATAATTACTTATACCTAAATGTTTTACGCTCTAAATAAATCTTTAAATAAAGCAATTTAAAATCAAATAGAATTATTCCAAGCCTAAAATCTCATCAAAACTTTGGAACTCTAACTACTAAAAATCTACCTGGTATCTTATAGCTCCTAGTTTTTCCAAAGCGCTCTCTTGTACCTCTACTCCCATGCCAGCACCTGTAGGAGGGATTAGAAACCCATCTTTTAATTCAAAAAGCTCAGTAACATCCAAATCAAAATACCTACTAGATGCAGATAAATCAGAAGGTAATGTAAAATTTTCGGAACTTGCTATAACAAGACCTACTCCCCTACCTAGTCCTGATTCGAACATTCCTCCATAGGTATTTGGAATTCCCGCTGCTTTAGATAAATCATGAATTTTTTTTGCCTCTAAGATACCACCCACTTTAGCTTGTTTGATACTTATAGCAGAACCAAGGCCCATATCTATAGCGGCCAAAGCTGAATCAAAAGAATCTATAGATTCATCTAATACGACAGGGGTGGTGATACCAGAGCTAAGTTCTTTTAATTCAAATAAAGATTCTTTTGGAAAAGGTTGTTCTATAGCATAAAGATCAAAGTCATCTAAAGTTTTTAATAAATCCATATCCCCAATATTATAAGCGCCATTTGCATCGACCCCCAGACCCACCTTGGGAAACCTGTTTCTAATAGCTTCTAAAATACCTAGATCATATCCTGGTCTAATTTTTAATTTAAAATATTCATAACCTTGTTCTACATGTAAATCAATCAATTGTAAAAGCTGAAATATATCTTCTTGTATTCCAAGAGATACAGCTGGTTTAATCTTAGAATTAGGAACTTGCAAAAATTCCCTAAGACTAGTACCACTTGAACGAAGGTCTGCATCCAAAATAGCCATTATAACTGCTGACTTAGCTATTTGATTTCCTCGGACTTGTTGTAATAGAAGTTCTACATTTTCTTTATTTACATTTTTATTTCCCACAAGAGGCAATAAAAAATTTTTGAGGACATCAAAAGCACCTTTGAGATATTCTGAGGTATAGAAAGGATTTTCCAAAGCAGAACATTCCCCCCAACCTTGTTCACCTTGGTCTCCAGTGATTTTCAAAAGTACAATAGGTCTATTAGAATAAGTAGCTTGAGAGGTTACAAAATCTGATAAAAGCCGCAACTGTACCCAAATGAGTTCTGCGCTTTTGATAATCATTGATAAACCCTATCAAAAAATTATAACAATAGTTAAACTTTTAACTTTTGTTATAAACACAACAAAACTTAGTTATACAACTACTTCAATCTATGTACAACAAAAGACTTTATCTAGCGAGGTAAATAGTTGATACGATTACCAGGAAAATAAAATGATAATTCCAGATGGCTTCGATCCCCTCACTCAATTACCCGCTCAAATCTATTTTATTCAGCCTTATCAAGCTAAAAAAACCTACATTTGTCCTGGTTGTAATCATGAAATAGCAATTGGAATAGGTCATTTTGTAATCGTGCCAAAAGAAGTACCTGACCTTCGCCGGCACTGGCATAAAAATTGCTGGAACTTTAAAAAGAAAAGACCCCTAAGGTAGATTAAAAATCTTTTTCAGGAATCTCTTCTATGTTTACATCTTTAAATGTAACAACTTTTACATTAGATACAAAACGAGCGGGACGATACATATCCCAAACCCAAGCATCAGCTAACTTTATCTCAAAATAAGTTTTAGAAGCATCATTTTTAGCTTCCATATTCACTTCATTTGCAAGATAAAAACGCCGTTCGGTCTCAACAACAAACCTAAACATAGGTAATACAGCTTTATATTCTTGATAAAGCTTTAACTCTATCTCGGCTTCGTAACGCTCAAGATCTTCTGCACTCATGTCATCACCCACTCTCAAACCTAGCGATTGACTTGATCAACTAGGTCTATGCGAGCCATTAAGAGGTTAATTTAAAACCTACTAAATTCAACGTACACTTCGTTTTTCTTTTATTTTTGCAGCTTTGCCTATACGATCTCGTAGATAGTAAAGCTTTGCTCTTCTAACATCTCCAATTACCATACGCTCTATTTTGGCAATGATAGGAGAATGTACTGGAAAAGTTCTTTCAACTCCTACTCCAAAACTCACTTTGCGTACAGTAAAGGTTTCACGGACTCCAGAACCTTGACGACGTATTACCACGCCTTGGAAAATCTGAACTCGTTCGCGGTTGCCT
>JAJYPT010000073.1 GCA_021795135.1 Actinomycetes bacterium | reverse complement strand
AACAACGAAGTACATGGGGCTTGGTTAGCCAAAGAATCAGTTAGAGATATTTACTTAGCAGAGGATTTAGGCCAAGCAACAGTACTATTAGACAAAGCAATACTTGGTTGTTCAACTGATAAAGTTCCAGAGATAAAAACACTTGGACGAACTCTAAAAAGATGGCATAAAGAGATTTTGAATCATCATTTAACTGGTGTATCTAATGGTCCAACTGAAGGACTAAACCTTAGTGTAAAAAGAGTAAAGCGATGTGGTCATGGATTTAAATCATTTGAAAATTATAGGCTAAGAGTACTACTACATGCTGGTGGAGTTACTTGGTCTAAACAACCAAATCCACCTCGCATTAGAATACGTCCTCCCCACTTAAACGCGTAGGGCCGCATAAAATAGAAATACGAGTGTGTTTGAAGTTGAAGCTAAACATAAATTGATTTTCAATGAGGCTGTTGCTAAGAAGCCAAGCGGCATGAGAATCTAGCTGAAGGCTTAGGTGATAAGATCCTACACCGAGCCCAACGATTACTAATCCGCTAGATTCGTATTTACGGAACTACCATGAGAATTTTCTCCTAAGGCTGAAACTAATGCTTACACACGAGGAGATATCGATACCAATGAGGTAGCCTAGAATACCGTTACATATTGAACCAGTAAATTGCTCGCAAAAGACCAAGGAAAAGCTTATGCGGATAATTTCATTTCCTTGGTCTTTTACTCTATAAGTATTTATATATTTTGCATAGGTCCAAAAAACTCAAATTGTCTCTGTGCCTGAGGTATTTTCAACTCATTCAATATAGAGTTAATTGTTGACATGAAGGCTGTAGGTCCACAAAAATAGAAATCCGAATTAAGTTCTTCAAGTATTTCTTCTAACCACTTAGCATTAATAAAACCTTCTTGGTGGAAGTTTTTTTCCAAGTAATCTAATTCAGTTGGCTTTTCATAACAAACAAAAGACTTTACGTGTGGATAAGTTTTAGTCATCGAAGTAATATAGTCTTTCATTGCATGAACAGTGCCATTTAGAGCGGCTTGAATAAAAATAATGGGGCGATTGGGTTGTAGTTCTACTGTAGCATTCAACATAGAAACTAAAGGAGTAAGACCAACTCCTCCACTTATTAGCACTAAAGGCCTAGAAGAGCTGAGATCCAAAGTAAAAGTCCCCGCAGGAGCTGCTAAAGAAATTGTGTCTCCTTCTTCAAGGTGGTCATGCAAATAGGCAGAAACTCCTCCACTTTCACCAAATGATTCTTCTCTTTTTACACTTATGCGATAATAATCTTTTCCTGGAGCATCAGAAATACTGTAATGGCGAATTTGAGCATAACTATCTTGAGGCCGTCTTATTTTGACAGTTAGATATTGACCTGGAAAATAATTTGTTATAGGCCCTCCATCACTTGGTTGTAGATAAAAAGAAGTAATCACAGAACTCTCTTTTTCTTTTTTGATCACTTTGAAATCTTTAAATCCACTCCATCCCCCAGGTTGAGATTCAGCTTCTTTATACATGCGAGCTTCAAGATCTATAAAAATATTGGCAATAAATTCATAAGCTTTCGCCCAAGCTGTAATTACTTCAGAAGTTGGTTCAATTCTTAAAATTTGCTGAATTGCCAACAAGAGATTCTCGCCTACGATTGGATAATGCTCCGGCTGAATTTGCAAGCTTCGATGTTTGTGGGCAATTTGAACAACAGCTGATTCCAAAGGAGCTAAATTATCTATATTTGCAGCAACAGCATAGACAGCATTTGCCAAAGCTTTTGCTTGTTTTCCACTTGATTGGTTAGAAGGATTAAAAAATTGAGTTAGTTCAGGTTCTGAACTAAGTAACAATTCATAAAGCCTAACTGCTATTGCTTCTCCGTGTTCAGCGAGAACTGGTGCTGTTGATTTAATTATCTCAATAGTTTTAGGGTCTAATTCCACAATAGGAGAGTTTTGGTTATTGGATTTTGAATTTGTGGTGTTTTCCAAATTGATTCCTTTTTTAAAAAGGGCGAGAGTCTTGAATCTCTTTATTATAGATTCTAAATTATTAATATAATAAATCTGAAAGATTAATTATTTATTAAAGAGTTCAAGCTTTATTCAACCCAATTCAAACTGAATTATAGTTTTTTATAAAGACAACTAGAAGGATAAGGTGTCAAATCAAATTCAGTTGTAGCTTTCGCCCCCTACAAGACAGATAATCTATCTTGTAAACTTAGCTTGACCCATTTTTTACATTTGACCTAACTAAATTTTTCTTTAAGTAGTTTATGGGCTGCTAATACTAAAGGATCCCAAACAGTAGAAAGCTGAGGTGCATAAACAAGATCTAGAGAAATAATCTCTTCCAGAGTCATGCCAGCACTAAGAGCAGCAGCTGCTGTATCAATTCTTTTAGCTGTATTGGCAGGACCTACAATTTGGACACCTAAAAGTTTAGCCGTGGTTTTTTCAGCCATTATTTTTATATCTATTGATCCAACATCTGATATGTAATCAGCCTTACTTGTACTTGTGATCTTGACAGACTCTGCAGAAAGACCGGCCCGTTTTATTTCAGCTTCATTCAAGCCAGTACGTGCTATTTCTAATCCAAATATTGTCATAGCTGCAGTTCCTACAACTCCAGGAAAAGTAGCATACCCTCCACCAATATTTATACCAGCAACCCTGGCTTGTTTAGTGGCAATTGTTGCTAATGGATAATAATCTTTTTGTCTTGAAACCAAATTGAAAGAATCACAACAATCACCTGCAGCCCATACTCCCTCGGCAGAAGTATGTTGTCTCCCGTCTACTCTTATGGCACCCTGATCACCTATTTTTATCCCTGCCTCAAGGGCTAAGGTGGATTCAGGAACTACGCCTATACCTAGCAAAACTAGATCAGCTTCCAAAGAACCCTTATCAGTTATAATGGAATTTTGATTTATTTTACTAACAGCTGTATTACAAAAAATTTTTATGTCTTTATTTTTAAGAAAGGCTTCAACAATATCGGCCATATCAGAGTCAATTGATTTAAGTAAATGACCAGAACGTTCTACAATGGTAACTTGAATTCCTCGTTTAGAAAGTGCTTCAGCAATTTCTAAACCAATATAGCCTCCTCCTATAATTACAACTTTGAGAGATTGTTTATAGCTATATAAAATTTCTATATTTTGCACCAACTTCTGAGCATCACTAAGATTTTGAATTCCCATTACATGAGGAAGGTTTATTCCAGCTATATCTGGCATAAATGGTTTGGAGCCAGTACCAAGATGTAATAAATCAAATCCTAAATGATAGGTACGATTACGGGCAAGATCTCTAAGTTCTGCAGTTCGAGAGGATAGATCAATAGATTCAACCCTATGGCCCATTCTTATGTCTACTCCAAATCTATCCCTCCATTGTTGAGGAGTTTGGGAAACAAAACAAGAGGGCTCTTGTATTTCTCCTGAAATTAAAAAAGGTATTCCACAATTAGAATAACTTGTCCATGAACCTTGCTCTATGGCAACAATATCTAAATTTGTTCTTTTTTGGCGAACATAAGATGCAGTAGATATCCCTCCAGCACCCCCTCCAATAATTAATAACCTATCAGTCATTTCCGACCTTATTTGTGAACTAATTTGGCATTATATAACTATGGCAATAAACGAGGACTGTCAACATTTCATTTTACAAACCACTTCCACACAAGAAAGAATTGAACGGTGTCGACTTGGAGCAAATGAAGATATCCCATTTGCTTGCCCTCCAAATTGTCCATTTTATGAACCTCGTACGCCTATATCCTACCTGTAGCAAAAGTTATAAATAAAAAATCATACAGTTTTCAATAGTTCTGTAGAACGAGTAAAAAAAGCTGACCTGGCTAAAACTTGATTACATCCTAATCTACGGGCATCAGCCAATACTTCTTTATCAACATGGGATCCAAATCCAATTATTCTTGGAGGATTGTCTCGACCTTTTATATTGGCTACTGCATCCATTACAAAAGGTCGAGACAGATCAACTACCACAATATCTTCGCTTTTAGCTGTTTCTAATTCTTTTGGGGTAGTAACAAAAATAATATTTTGAATACCCTTTAGTCGAGAACGATCCATCAAATCTGGGATAAAGGCTAAGATTGAACTCATCCTTCTACAATATCTCCGAGTCTATCTACTTCTACACCTAGCTCTTTGAGCCATTGAACACCTTGTTCGAGTTGTTCTTGTTCTGCATCTAATTCGCAAATAATCCAACCGAGATTTTCTTCTACGCTTGCTCGGCGGATATTTACCACAACTTCAAACTGTCTAATAAATTGGGTTATTATAGGCTCTTTTACCAAGCCTTCTGGAAAAGTTAACTTTACTCTTTCTTTGATCATTACTCAATTCCCTGCTAGTGCTTGATTCAAATTTCCTGAACGAAATCCCTCAAGATCTAAAGTTACATATGAATATCCCGCTTGTTTGATAGCTAGAACCATCTCTTGTCGTAGCTCTATTGCCTTTGGAAGATCTTCTAGAGGTACTTCTATCCTTGCGAGGTCTCCATAGTGACGAACTCGTAGTTGGCTAAAACCAAAAGAGCGTAAAGAAGATTCAGCCCTATTGATCATCTTTAAAGAATTTATATCAACATCTATGCCATAAGGAATTCTAGAAGCCAAACAAGCTGAAGCAGGTTTATCCCAGGTTTTGAGCCCAAAAGATTGGGAAAACTTACGTACATCATGCTTTGTGAATCCAGCTTCTACTAAAGGAAAACTAGCTCCTCTTTGCTTAGCAGCTAGCTGGCCAGGGCGATGCTCTCCTAAATCATCTAAGTTGACTCCTAATGTAACTTTACTGGAGTTAGATATAGCAATAGGTTCTATCGCATCCATAAGTTCAGTTTTGCAATAGTAACAACGATCGGATTGATTAGCTACATATAAAGGATTTAGTAGTTCATGTGTTTTTACTTCTATAAAGTTCATTTCCCAACTAGTGGTAAATTCTCTACAAGCATCTAGTTCTTCATCAGCTAAAGAGTCCGACACAGCAGTAACAACAATACAATTATCGAACCCTAAAGTATCATGTGCCATCCAAGCCAAAAAGGAAGAATCAGCTCCTCCACTAAAAGCAACTATTACCTTTCCAAGTCTTTGGAGCCCAAAACGTAAAGCTTCTATATCTGCCATAAAAATCAATAGAACCCTTCTATAGACTAGTTAAAACCTAAATTAGCTAGTACTTGTTCTATTTCCCCTATCATCCCTACATAAAAAGGACCAAATTCTCCATATTGAGCAGAAGCTTCATCGTAACGTAAAGTATAAACTACGTCTTTTATATCATCGGGCTTTTGTCCAAATAGAGTAACCCCCCATTCGTACTCGTCTAATCCAACAGAACCAGTAACAAGCTGCAAAATTCGTCCAGAAAAAGCTCTCCCAGAAGTACCGTGTTGAAGCATCAATTCTTCTCGTTTTTCATATGGCAATTCGTACCAATTCTGACCCACGTTTCTTCTCTTGGACATTCCATAAAAACAAAAAACTGACTTACCTTCAGGTGGAAGTTTAGGGTAAAGTCGATGACGTTTCATAGATTCGCTAATATTAGAAGCATATTCTGACACCTCAGTCAGCGAAACATAAGAATAACTAATTTCAATATCAAGATGTTGCAAGTTAGATTGAAAACTACGTAAAACTTCCCAATCTGGTCCAAGTGCCATAAACCCAATATCGGCTTTATGTCCTAAAATCGAAGATACAATAAGTTGATAATCTTGATTTTGAAATTCTTTTGCTATTTTTACAAGTGCTTCGACATCTAATGATTGTTTTAATTTACAAAACAAATGTAGCACTGCTGTGCCAGAAGAAGGAGAAAAGCCTTTTAACTCATTTGGAAGAACTTCTTCCTTGTCATTCATAACAATACCTCGTTCATTAATTGTTCTTCTTTTTCATCCTGAATGTTCAATTCAGTGATTAAAGATCGATTGTTTCATCTGGAATATCTTTAGAATCTGAATCATAATTGCCAGCCCAGGTTGAAACAGGAAGACTTTTTCCCTCAAAATCTTCTATTCTTGGCAACTTCAAAGTCAAAGAACCATGACCTTTATGAGCCAAAAGAGCTTTAGAATGGTACTCTTCTAGTGAAATTATAAAACTAGGATCCGCATAGGGCCTTCCATCAACTAAAGCGCCTTGTCGTCCTTCTACTATAGCTATCAAATCTTGTCCTGTTAGGGTTTTATGAGTCTCAAGAGCATGAGCAACAGCTAAAACTGCTCCTCTATTGTCTCTCAAAAGATCTTGAGTAGCAGCAAAAAGAGAATTTAGTTTATCTTCTATTCTTTGTCCAAGACCTAACTTAAGAATATCTATATCTCCAAGTTTACCCTCATTGGGTCTATCTCCACCTCCACCAATTCCTACTTTATGGGTAACGCCATGAGAGGCTAAAGTGGAACCCATTCCCCAATAGCCTTCCATCAAGGTAGCTATCTGGGTAGCACCTTCTAGATCCCCAGCTACTCCAGAAGAATTATCTCCTTCGAAAAACATACGTTCTCCAGCAAGAGAGGCCAAGCTAACCATGATATCTGACTCATATTCGGAACGCCACTGTGTAAATTGATCTTCAGGTGGAATAGAAGCAACCATTCCAAGATAGTTGCCACCTTTTTCTATGGTTGCTATATCAATAGTTAAATGATGTCGTACTTTTACTGCTACTACAGCGTGACAAGCTTCATGGATTGCCACAGCGTGTCTTTCTCTTTCTATATACTCAACATCTTCAGGAGGTCCAAGATCTTTTAATTGTTTAGCTTTGGTGATATCTTTCCAATTAATTTTGTCTCGACCTTCTCTAATGGTGTTTATAAGAGCTTCATTGACTAAATCTTTAATTGTAGCCCCAGTGGCATAAGGTGTAATCGTTGCGAGTTGCTCTATCTCTTCTTTACTAAGCTCATGGGGAACTTTGGATAGGTATCCCTCATAAGTACGAATTCTACCTACTTTGGATGGATAGCTTACTTTATAAATTCTATCTATTCGCCCAGGTCTGAGTAGAGCTTCATCTAAAGCCTCCGGCATATTTGTTGCCATCATAACTAATATGCGATATTTAGGAGGAGGTTTTGGACGAAAACCCAATGACTTACGAATAACGCGATTAAAGAATCCTCGAGGTTTTTTCAGGCCTGATATTTCAGAAAGAAGCGCTTGCAAGGTACCACTTCCACCCCCACCTCCAGCTCCACCTCCAGCAATAAACTTTTGCTTCCAGTTAGGTTTTGAATCTTGGCTTGAAGATTGGGCTGATTTTAAAAGATAAGAAATAGAGTCGTTAGTTAAATAAGATAAACCATTACATCCAGGTTGAGAAAAATGGTTTTGGGCATTTGCTCCAAAAACCCCCGGCTGAGAGAGACTTCCTCTGCTTCCTAAAGAGTCTGCTTCGTCAAAAAAAACAACAACTCCACCATATCTAAGAGCTAATTTACGTAACTTTCTAAATAAACTTTTGACTTTTAGAATTCCAACACCCATGAACATATTTATAAATGCTCCTGGATCTACAAACACAAAAGGATTTTCAGTTTCTCCAGCTACTGCTTCTGCTATGAGAGTCTTCCCTGTTCCAGGAGGTCCCCATAATAAAATTCCTCCTGGTACGTAACCACCCTTTTGTTCTATAGAATCGGGATCTTTTAAAAATATGGTATTTTCTTTTACCCTTTCCAAGACTGAATCTTGGCCCCAAACATCAGAAAAACGAGTTTTTACATCTCCGGGGAAATAGATATCTACTCCACCTTTGGACAAAAGCCAAAATAGGCCAATAAATTGAAAAGCAATAAAGAAAAATGCAAATACTAATTGAAAAATTAACGGGGCTGCAGAAATAAGAGCCGCAGGAAGTTGGAAGAGGGCAGTATAGGGCGATGTATGAAATAAATCTCCCAAAACAATAGATAACAATACTAAAAATAAAACTATTTTCAGTATTCTGCTGGCTTGGTGACGCCTCCAATCACTAAAACCATTAGTAAATTTATCAAATCTTCCAAATATTTTTTCTGACCAAAATCTATTCCAAGTTACAGAGGTCTCACATACCAAATAATGCCATTGGCGAACTAGTTCTAACAATGCTAGAAGTAAAATCCACCACGCAACCCTCAATTCATGCAAGATTGCAGCAACTAAAGGAACACCAGGGTTTAAGGACATATTTCCCCAAACTAAAATA
>JAJYPT010000002.1 GCA_021795135.1 Actinomycetes bacterium | reverse complement strand
GATTGAAAGGTTTATTTCTAAATCTAAAAATACTTCTAAAGATACCAGACCTAAGGTTGTGGCTTCTTATCCAGACGGGAAAAGTTGGCCACCTATGCCTAGTATCTTGACTAAAACAAAAAAGAAAAGAAGATTAGCAGCTTCTGCTATAGCAATTTCGGGACTATTAGACCTTGCCTCTGGTATAACACCTCCTTTGAAAGGTCGCCTAGAAATAGTTTTAGACATAATCCCTTTTGGTGTAACTGTAGCAGCAGGAGCTTTAGTCGCGCTTTTTGGTTTAGTCCTTCTTTTACTCGCCCGAAGTGTGCGCAGGGGGCAGCGCCAAGGCTGGTTTATTTCCCTAGTACTTTTAGCTAGTACTACTGTTTTGAACTTAGTCAATGGAGGAAATCTAGAAGAAGCTATAACTGCTTTAGTTGTATTCATTTTCCTATTGAGAAATGAAAGTTCGTTCAAAGCCACAACTGATCGCCGCTCTTTGAAGATTGGAATCAAAACAGTAATTTTGGGACTAGTACTAACAATTGGACTTTCTACTATGTCCTTGGAGGCTTGGCTAGCATTCAGCCACCACCATCACCCTCTTGGAGTCTTTACAGCACTAGAAGCTGTTACCCAACGCATGATAGGTATTCAAAGCGTTTTTCTACCCCATAGAGTAAATGTGTTCTTAAGCCCAGCTCTTTTTGCAATTGGAATATTTCTAGCTGCAACAGGTCTTTTATTGATTTTTAGACCCGTTGTTACAAGAAATACAGACAACAAAGGCGGATCTGAGTTCAAACAGGCAAAAGAAATAGTCAAATTACACGCAAAGGGTACTTTAGATTATTTTGCTTTGCGCTCTGACAAGCAGTGGTTCTTTTACCTTCAAAGTGTAGTGGCTTATGCAGTCTATTCAGGAGTATGCCTAGTCTCTCCTGATCCTATTGGCCCAGAATCAGAAAGAGACGCCGTTTGGAAAGAATTTCATACCTTTACAGACAAACAAGGATGGACCTTGGCAGTTCTTGGAGCTGGCCAAGACTGGCTTTCGGTATATCGTCAACTTGGAATGCAAGATTTATACCTAGGAGATGAAGCGGTAGTAGATTTAGAAAACTTCTCTTTAGAAGGGGGAAGAAATAAGTCTTTGCGCCAAGCAGTCAACCGCATCGAACGCAACGGATATACGATTTCATTTCATGATCCAGCTTCAATTGATGCTACTTTGAAAGAAAAACTTACTCCTTTGATGTCAAAGAGTCGAAAAGGGGAAGTAGAACGTGGATTTTCTATGACCTTAGGAAGAATTTTTGATCCTATTGACGAAGGCCTGCTTCTAGCCCTAGCAAGTGACCCCGAAGGAAATCCTGTTGCTTTTTGTCAATATGTTCCAGCTCCTGGAATCAATGGATTTTCCTTAGATTTGATGCGACGAGATAATAAAGAACACCCTAATGGGCTAATGGATTTTGTAGTTGTATCAACTATTGAAGAACTAAAAAAACGAGGTTTTACAAAACTAGGACTCAACTTTGCAACTATGAGAGCAGTTCTAGCTGGAGAAGCTGGAGATTCTTTGACTCAAAGAGTAGAACGTTGGATGCTTAAAAAAATGTCTTCCTCAATGCAAATTGAGTCCTTATGGAAATTTAATGCAAAATATGATCCCTCTTGGCAACCTAGATTTGCTGTATATGACTCTACAGAAAATGCTCTCTCTGTTGCCTTGGCTATTGCTCGGGCAGAATCGTTTTGGGAACTACCTGTGGTAGGAAAGTTGTTGTCTTCATCAAAAAGCAAGAAAAATAAAATCGATAACAACAAAGAGGAATTGACTACCTCAAATGAAAAACAAAATACTAAATCCTAATAGTAAATTCTAATTCCATTGATATCAGCATCACATAAGTTAGCTCAATGTTCCCATGGCAAAATCGACTCGTGCTGAAAAATTTGTATTTCTCCTACTCATTTTTTCCACAAAAAATGAGTTATCAAAAAAGCAATTTTGCATGAGTTGCAAAATTAATTATAGGTTCAGGTAAAATTCCAAAAATTATTGTAAAGGCGACAGTTATCCCAATAACAATGCCAGCACCTGGGGGAATTGCCGTTTTTATTCTGTTTGGAGACGAAAGTGGTATTGGGCTAAACATTACTAGAGCCAATCTTAGGTAGAAAAAAGCAGTAATTACTGCTGAGATCATAGCTATTATCGCCAATAAATAGGAATGAGCATTTACTTGTGCTGTTAGAACATAAAATTTCGCAAAAAATCCTGTAGTAAAGGGAACACCTGCTTGGGCCAAAAGCAATATGGCAAAAGAAAAAGCTAAAATTGGCCTTGAGGAAGAAAGTCCTCTGTAATTTTCCAGATCATGTCGCTTATCACCTTTGTTTGCCACAAGAGTAACCACTGCAAAACTGCCTATAACCATTATGCTATAGGTAAAGAGGTAAAAAAGAGAACTAGCTACTCCCTTTCCTGAAGCTGCTTCTAGGCCAAGTAAAATAAAACCAGCATGGCTAATAGAAGAATAAGCCAACATTCTTTTTACATCTTTTTGGACTATTGTCAACACTGCCCCGACTAACAAAGTGATAACAGCCAAGAGCGCAACTATAGGTTGCCAATCCAATTGCATTACCGAAAAGCTAGTCATGAAAACTCTTAACAAAGCAGCAAATCCACCAATTTTTGCTACTGATGCCATAAATCCTGTTATAGGAGAAGGAGATCCTTGATATACATCAGGAGTCCAAAAATGAAATGGAACCAAAGATATTTTAAAGCCAAACCCTACCAACAAAAGCGTAATTCCTGCAGCGAGAAGACCATCATTGGGCACAAGGTTTGAAGAAAGAAAACTTGCTATTACAGTCAAATTAGTAGATCCAGTAGCTCCATAGGTCAAAGCAATTCCATATAAGAACAATGCAGACGAAAAAGCTCCAAGAATAAAATATTTCATCGCTGCTTCAGTTGAACCTAGTTTTTTAGCATTTGTCGCAGCTAATACATACAAGGGCAAAGAAAGAATCTCTAAACCCAAAAATATAACTATAAGATCATTTCCCGCAGCCATCAAATCAGCTCCAGTTGCTGACAGTAGCATCAACACATATAGCTCGGGAAATTCGATTCCTTCTCGTTTCAAAAAAGAATCTATCAAAGCAGCAGATAGGACCATCGCTATGGCAATAGCAACGAAGAAAAATATACTAAACCCATCAACTGATATAGCCCCATCTAAAGCGAAATAGCTTTTGGAAACAACACTTGGCCAAAGTAAAAATGACGCTATCATCGAACCAACTGATCCAAGGATTGTTATCAAAGAATAGATCCCAGGGATAGCTTTCTTAGAGCGTAGGGCAACCAAGAGTAAAATAAACAAAGCAGTCCCAGCTAAAAATAATTCTGGTGCAATTGCAGAGTATTGAACCGTGGGAGGAGTAAAACTTGCTAATAATAAAGAACTCATTTACCCGCCTTGGCACTTGCTAATTGAGAAGGAGACGTTTTAGTCATGTGTTGTTCAACATGATGCACCAACTGCCTTACTGAAGGATCTATTCTCGAAAGTAAAGGCTGAGGAAAAACTCCTATAAAAACTATAAGGATAACAAAAGGAACCATAAGAAGTCTTTCTTTTGTATTTAAATCAAATATGTGAGCATTAGCCCCTTCGGCGGGACCATGGAAAGTTCTTTGATATGCCCAAAGCATATATAAAGCAGCCAAGATTACCCCTGCTGTAGCAAACACCACCCAAATTCCCATAGTTGGGAAAGCTCCTAGCAAAATTAAAAATTCACCAGTAAAGCCATTGAGGCCAGGAACTGCAAAGGCTGAAAACATTACAAGAGTAAAAATCGCAGCCAAAACAGGTGCGGGCTTTTGTAAACCCTTGAGGTCCTCAATAAGATGGGTTCCTCTTCTTTCATAAATCATGGCTATAAGCAAAAATAGACCTGCTGTTATAATTCCATGATTGACCATTTGCAATACTCCACCTGATACGCTAATCGCACTAAAGGCAAATATGCCAAGTACTATGAAGCCAAGGTGAGCCACAGAAGAATAAGCTATCAAACGTTTTAAATCTTTTTGAGCTGAAGCTACTAAAGCCCCGTAAATAATACCTATAACTCCAAGGGTAGCCAATATAGGAGCAAGCTTTATAGAAGCTGTGGGGAAAAGAGTTAAATCAAATCTAATCATTCCATAGGTGCCAAGTTTTGCCAAAATTCCAGCAAGGATTAAAGATCCTCCAGCTGGAGCTTCGCCATAAGCATCAGGAGACCAAGTATGGAAAGGAACTATAGGAGTCTTTATCGCAAAAGCAATCGTAAATGCTAAGAATAAAAAGATTCCTGTAGTAGTAGTAAAAGTTTGCCTAGAGGCAAGCTTTAACAAATTGAAGGTTAAAACTCCTGTAGCGCTTTGATGCAAAACTACCAAAGCTAAAATTCCTACCAATAAAAAAGCTGATCCTAAAAATGTGTAAAGAAAAAACTTATAAGAAGCGTAATTGCGTTTTTGATGTCCCCATCCAGAAATAATGAAATAAGTAGGCACTAAGGTAAGCTCAAAAAAAGCAAAGAACAAAAACAAATCCAAAGACAAAAAACTACCTATAGAAGCACCTTCTAGGACAAGCATCCAGGCCATAAAAGATTTAGGTTCCCTTGATGACCTCGGCGCTAAAATAGCTATGGGAAATAAAATTATGGAAAGCAAAACCAAAAATAGCGAAATTCCATCTACCCCTAGATACCATGATATGCCAAAAGAAGATATCCAAGAATGTAGAGAAACAAATTGAAAACCACCATGGTTGGTTTTAAAGATGAGCAGCAACATCAAACCTAAAAATAATTCAATCAAAGAAGCAACCCCAGCAAGTGCCTTTATGACAATTACTTGGTCTTTAGGAATAAGAGCAACTCCTATAGCAAAGATAATAGGAAGTATTACCAATGAGCTCAAAAGAGGAAAGTGTAAAACTGCTAGTAAAGTCATGGAGTTACTCTCAATAGCTCAATAGCTAACAACAACACCGTTCCAATTGCTATGCCCATAGCATAGTTTCGGATATAACCATTTTGAAGCTTCCTTATACTAGTACCTATTTTTACTCCCAATGCCCCAACTCCATTGACAATTCCATCAATAAAAGTGGAATCAAATAAAGAACTTAGTCTTGCCACAGTAGCTCCTGGTCTTGCCACAACTGCATCAGAAGTAGAATCCACTTTCCAACCCTGATTTAAAAATACGGGCTCCAAAGATGGCTTCTGCCAATTTTTAGACCAAATTAAATGAGCTACAACTACTCCAGCAATAGCCAATATTGCATCGACTGTTCCCAAGGTAATTTCTAGACTAACCGGAACTCTTTGCAACTGGGGTAGTCCAGCAAACAAAGGAGCTAACCATCGTCCCAAGAATCCAAGATGTTTTGAAAAAGGAAGATCCAACAAGCCACCTAAAACCGAAAAGATAGCCAAAACATAAAGTGGTATTAACATAATTCGGGGAGACTCATGAACCGAATCATGAAATGGTCCCTTGACTGCCAATTGCTGCCAACGTGGTTCACCAAAAAATACTAGATATACTTCTCGTCCAATATAATAAGCGGTAAGTCCACCAGTAAAGGCTCCAATTGCCCACAATATAGGACTGTTAGAAAAAGCCCCAAGCAATACATCACCTTTTGCCCAAAAACCTGCAAAAGGAGGAACTCCTCCTATGGCCAGCCAACCAATAATAAAGGTTATGGAAGTAGCTGGCATCCATTTTCTTAGTCCGCCCATCTTTTTGATATCTTGTTCGTCATGTAGTCCATGTATCACCGAACCAGCACCTAAAAATAATAGGGCTTTATAAAAAGCATGCGCTACCATCAAAAATATTGCTGCAACATATGCTTGAGAACCTACAGCTAGAAACATATAACCAAGTTGGGACACAGTCGAATAAGCTAAAACTTTTTTAATGTCATTTTGAGCACATGCACTGGTTGCACCTATAAAAGCAGTTGCTAGACCAACTATAGCTATAGTCAATAAAGCTATATGACTCAAAGCTAAAATAGGAGCTACTCTAACCATTAAAAATACTCCAGCAGTAACCATGGTAGCTGCATGGATCAAAGCTGAAACAGGAGTTGGACCCTCCATTGCATCTACCAACCAAGTAAATAATGGAAACTGGGCTGATTTACCCACAGCTGCTAAAAATAATAACAAAGCAATAACAGTTGCCGAAGTTGGAGATAATAAATTCAAATGTGAAAAATCTGTTTTGTAATTGAGCGAATGTAGCCTTTGAAAAATCAAAAATGAAGCAAGAAGAAAGCCAAAGTCTCCTATTCTGTTGACTACAAAAGCCTTCTTTCCCGCACTTGCTGCTCTTGGTCTTTCAAACCAAAAAGCTACCAAGAGATAAGAACAAGCTCCCACTCCTTCCCAGCCAACAAAAGTCAAAATGAAATTATCTGATAAAACCAAAATGACCATTGAGGCCACAAATAAGTTTAGGTAGAGGAAAAACTTAGAAAAGTCTCTATCACCTTTCATGTAGCCAATTGAATAAAGGTGGATCAAAGTACTTACCCCAGTTACAAAAAGAACCATGGTAAGTGATAAAGGATCAATCAAAAGTCCTACATCTAGGTGAAAATTAGCTACGCTCATCCAAGTAAAAAAGTGTTGAACTCTATAAGGATTGCCAGCTGAGCGGGAAAGGAAAGAAAACAGCACCACACAAGAAACAACAAATGAAGCACCTACAGCTGCTGTGGCTAACCATCCTGAATTAGGTGAGCCTAGTTTTTTCCCAAAAATTAATAGCAACACAAAGCCCAATAGTGGCAGCAGTGGAATTAGAAAAGCAATAGTCATCTTTAGCCTTTCAGCATATGCAAATCATCAGCATTGGTAGTTGCACTTCGTCTAAAGATCATTACTATGATTCCAAGACCAACTACTACCTCAGCAGCGGCTACTACTAAAACAAAAAAAACTGATGATTGCCCCCCGATATCATTTAAAGTTCTAGAAAAAGTGACAAAACTTAAATTCACAGCATTCAACATTAGCTCGATGCACATAAACATGATCAAGATATTTCTTCTTATCAATAACCCTATGGCACCAATGCTAAATAAGGCAGCTGCCAAGGTTAAATACCAAGTACCACTTACGCTCATAACAGATTCCCTTTGGTTTCTTTATTGGCATTTGTTCCAGTTGTAGAAGATAAAGAATCAGATTCTAAAATTTGTTTTGGCATCTGGTTCTCGAAATCATCTTCTTGTGTGGAATCAAAGTTGTTACGTCTTACTAAAACCACTGCTGAAATTACAGCAATAATCAACAAAGCAGAAGTGGCTTCAAAAGCTAAAAGATAAGAACTAAAAATGGAGTCGGCCAATCTATTAATAGTTGGACCAGGGCCAAAAGCCACTCCTGAGGTTGAAGGCGCTCCACTTGTCCAGCTATTACGAGACAGCAAAAGTATTTCAGCTAAAACAACTAAACCAATAAGAACTGCTCCTAGGACTTTTCTTGGTTTGGATTCAATGGGTTGAAGTTCTAGATTGTCAACTCCCAATAACATAATGACAAATAAAAATAAAACTACAATTGCTCCTGCATAAACTATTATCTGGACAGCTGCTAAAAAGTTAGCTTGTTCTGATACAAACAATACCGCTATTCCAAATAAAGTCATGACTAAAAACAAAGCTGAATGAACAGCATTTTTAGCTAAAACTACACCGCAAGCTCCGGCTAAAACTATAGCAGCGCCAACAACAAAAACAGAAATACTAACTAGACTTGTAGCCAAAAGAGGATAGAAAATCAAACTATTAATCAATTTTTAGAACCACCCTTTGGGGGCAATTGTTCAAAAGAATCAGTTTCACTAACTGATTGACCCTTTTCTGGTTCACGCACTCCATATCCCAATTCGCCAGACCAACTAGGAACTCCTTCATAACTAGCATCCCCAGAAGGAGAAGTAGCCCTCATCCAAGCAGAAGTATGTAGATCGTCTCCTTCTCTCCAATCTTCCCATGGCATTTTTTTAGGATGACCATCATCTGCTACAACAAGTTCTTGTCTGGTATATATTGCATCTTGTCTATTGGTAAAAGAAAATTCAAACATCTTTGATTCAGTAATAGCCTCAGTTGGACAAGCTTCAACACAAAGATCACAATGGATACATCGAAGATAATTTATTTCATACACATAACCAAAACGTTCTCCAGCAGAAGTGGGGTTGTTGGGATCGTTGTCTGCGCCTCGCACATATATACACTTAGCAGGACAAACTCCAGCACATAATTCGCAACCAATACATTTTTCCATGCCGTCTTCATAACGATTCAAAACATGACGACCATGAAAACGTTCTGGTTTTGGATGCTTCTTTTCAGGGTAAGAAATAGTAACCCTGGGTTTGAAGATTTGTTTAAACGTAACTTTAAATCCAGTAAAAAATCCCATAACAACCCTCCTTTTCTTTATGTATTATTAGTCTCTTGTGTTGGCTGGCTAAGTTCAACTAGTGCTTTGTTAGATGGAGACGTAACAATATGTTCAGGGTTAGATTTTCCTACCTGAATAGCCCTATATAAAACAGCCACTATTACTATTGCTCCTACTAAAATTGCTATGCCTTCAGTAAAGCCAATCATCGCTCCAGCTAATAGCAATAGAAATATTAAAGATAGCGGAATAAGAACTTTCCACCCCAACTCCATCAATTGGTCATAACGCAAACGGGGTAAAGTCGCCCTAAACCATACATATATAAATAGAAATACTAAAGTTTTTACACCAAACCAAACAATTGGCCATAGCCAATGCAAAAAAGCAGGATCAGGCCCATCTGGACCTCCTAAGAACAAAGTAACAATAACTGCAGACATAGTTACTGTATTCATAAACTCTGCTAAGAAAAAAAGCGCAAATCTCAAAGAGGAATACTCCGTATGAAATCCTCCAACAAGTTCTTGTTCTGCTTCTGCTAAATCAAATGGTGGTCTATTTAATTCAGCAGTAACAGCTATCAAAAAGATAAAAAAGGGTATAAATTCCAGCCTAAATATATTCCAATTAGGCAAGAACCCAAAAATAACTCCTGCTTGTGAATTTACAATTTGGCGAGTTGACAAAGATCCCGTAGACAAAACAACCATTGCCACAGTTAGTCCCATCGCAGCTTCATAAGAAATCATTTGAGCTGATGCTCTTACAGCTCCCAAAAGAGGGTACTTAGACCCAGAAGACCAACCCGCAAGCATAACTCCATAAACAGAGATCGAAGATATAGCCAATAGAAACAATATTCCCATAGGTGGATCAGCAAGTTGTAGTTCTGTGGTATGTCCAAAAACTTTAACAACTCCACCAATTGGCACAATAGAAAATGCCAAAAAGGCAGGGATCGCAGATAAATAAGGTGCCAATCGGAAAACCATCTTGTCGGCTCTAGTTGGAAATAGATCTTCTTTGAAAAATAGTTTTATTCCATCAGCTAGAGTTTGCAAAAGGCCCCACTTTCCAGCTCTATTAGGACCAATGCGATTTTGCATATCAGAGATAACTTTGCGCTCAAACCATACCATGAGCATTACAGATACCAATAAAAAAGCAAAAACAACAATTGCTTTGACTAAAACTATTATAAAAACACCAAGACCTATACCATTAGAAAAAAGCGGGTCTCCTGTAGTTGCTCCCACAAATCTCAAGGTGTCTCCAGTCTTATCTCGATAATGTCACTAAAAGCACCTATAAGTTCAGATGCTTTTGACCCAGTTAAATTGAAACCTAACCAAGCAGATCCTCTTGGGATAGATTGGTTGGGTACAGCATTTAGTACCACTGAAGAACGAGAAGATCTAACTCTTACTTGTCCTCCAGACAAAATACCTAAACTCTTTAGATCATAAGGATTTACTTGTAGTGCTCCTTGATCTCCTAAGTTAGCAAGAAATTGACAATGTTGAGTCAAAGTTCCTTGGTCGTATAGATTTCTATTTGAAATCAGACGCAATGAATATGCATCAAATGGGATACGCCTAGTTGATGACCTGGTTGTATCTGGTTCTAGAATAGCTGGTCTTTGTCCGCTAATACTTGCCAATGGGGCAATAATGCCATCTTTATTTTCATTTGAACTCAACAAAGATAGAGATATGCCTTCATATAATGGAGCTAGCTTTTCTATTTCATTCCATATAGATTCCAAAGAATCAAAACCTAAATCTTTTCCTAAATACTCACTTAGTTGACTAGCAATCATCCAATCTGGACGCGCAATACCAGGAGGAACTACTTTTTGAGCCAAACGAGATATGCGACCTTCTATATTGGTTGTAGTTCCAGACCTTTCGCCAAATCCTGCAGCAGGTAAAATGACGTCGGCAAATTTAGAAGATTCATTTAAAAAGATATCTACTGCAACTATAAAAGGAACCTTTTCAAAAGCTTGTTTAGCTAATTGAGCATCAGGAAAATCAACAAGAGGATCTGAGCCTAGCAATATAAGGGTTTCGAGGTCGCCATTTTGGGCTTGAGAAAGAATACCTCTTGCATCTTTACCCTCTACAGCTGGCAAAGACTGCCAATTCTTTTCGTACCAAGCTCTGCCTTGGTCTAAGGCGACTCTTCCAGGCAACAAACCTGGACTAAATCCCATTTCCAAAGCACCCATTACATTAGCTCTCCTTAGAGCTGGGAGAAACTTGGCTTGGGGGAAAGCATCCATAAAAGTATATGCAGCTTCAACTATTCCCTCTGCTGATTCAGCAAGAGAAGGTCTTCCTATAATAACTACAATATTTTTAGATTTAACTGAATCCAATAAAGAACGACTAAACTCCAAAGCCTGCTGAGATGAACTATCTTCATAGGGAAATCTTTCACTTTGATTCACCAAAGCTTTAGCTACTACTGCTGCTTCTCCAGGAAGATAGTTCAATAAAGATTTTACATAAGGAGTCATTCCACTTGGACGAGAAGAAATCTCTATTATTGGAACATGGCCCTTAGTTGCAGCTTGATTTAAGCGCAGATATAAAACAGGAAGCTCTTCTTTTATATCTGGGGTCAACAAAATTACTAAATCAGCGCTACAAGCTTCATCTATAGTGGCTCTAGGTAAAGACAAAAGAGCTTTTGCTGGTAATCCATCTCCCATTTGGGCATCTAAAGAATCAGTCCCTATAACTGATTTGGCAAGTTTTGCCCAAGCATAGATATCTTCATTAGCTAATTGGGCTCCACCCAAGACTGCTACTTTGTCTGATCCTAAAGAAATTGATTTTTTGATTCCTTCAGCTACTACTGAAAAGGCCTCTCCCCAACTTGCTTCTACAAATTGGCCATTCTTTTTTACTAATGGATGTCTCAAACGTTCAGGAGAATTTAAGTAATCAAAATTGTAACGGCCCTTGTCACACAACCAAGATTGATTTACTGGATCTGAATCTATTCCAATATTTCTAATAACTGCATTTACAGAAGACTGAATAGACATACGACAGCCAACAGAACAAGCTTTGCAAGTTGTCTCTACTTCGCTAAGATCCCACGGTCTAGCTTTGAAACGATATGATTTTGATGTTAGGGCACCAACAGGACAAATTTGTACAGTATTGCCGCTAAAATAAGAAGTAAAAGGATCATGTGGGAAAGTACTTACTTCTATGTGGTCTCCTCTTCCAACAAAATCAATAAGAGGATCACCTCCCACTTCTTGTGCAAAACGAGTACAGCGGCCGCATTGGATACAACGTTCTCGATCTAAAAACACAAGTTTGCTAATAGCAATAGGTTTTTCCCAGTGACGTTTTTCCTCTACAAAACGTGACTCTCCTGGACCAAATGACATAGTTTGATCCTGGAGGGGACACTCTCCTCCTTTGTCACATACCGGACAATCTAGAGGATGATTTACCAAGAGAAATTCTAAAACACCCTCTTGAGCCTTTTTTACCTTATCTGAATTAGTAATAACCTCTTGACCCTCAGATGCTGCTATATAACAAGCAGGCTGCAAGGTAAATCCTCTTGGACCTTTTACCTCTACTAAACACATTCGACACATACCTACTGGTTTCATTCGAGGGTGATAGCAAAAACGAGGTATATAATTACCTGCTCTTTCAGCTGTTTGTATCAACATCTCACCTTTGATGGCTTTGGTGGGTACTCCATCTAAGGTGATGGTTACAGCATTAAGATCTTGAATGTGGTCAATTGGGGTAGTTGTTGAAATGTCAGCCATAAGGACAGGCGCCTTCCTTGATATGCAACAAGAAGCTATCTCTAAAAAGTTGTAAGGCAGAAAGAATAGATGGTGGTATCGAAGGACCCAAAACACAAATGGTTGTTTGTTGAGGGGGCCAAGACAAGCTAGGAGATATGTTATCACTAACATCTAGTAATAACTCTAGATCTTCTTCTCTACCTCGTCCTTGTTCTATTCGGCTCATAATTTTTTCAAGCCAGCCGCTTCCTTCTCTACAAGGTGTGCATTGGCCACATGATTCACGAGCAAAAAAACGTACCAGTCTCCAAGATGCTCTTACAGGACAAGTAGTTGAATCCATAACAATAACAGATCCAGAACCTAGCATCGATCCCGCTTTTGCAACTTCATCTTGGTCAAGAGCCAAATCAAGATGATCTGGACCAAACCAAGGAGAAGAAGCTCCTCCTGGAATAAATGCTGTCAACTCATTACCATGTGGAATTCCCCCACCTAACAAAGGTGCATATATCAAATCTCTAAAAGTATTAGTATGCATCTCTAATTCATAAAAACCTGGTTGGCGTACTCTCCCAGAAAGAGCAAACAAACGAGTTCCTGTAGATCTACCTTTTCCATAAGAGGCAAAAGAAGATCCTCCATTATTTATAATCCAAGGTAAATTAGAAACTGTTTCTACATTATTTACAATTGTGGGTTCGCCATAAAGACCTATGACAGCTGGAAAATAAGGTGGCTTGATCCTTGGGAAGCCTCTTTTTCCTTCTAGGCTTTCAATCAGGGCTGTTTCTTCTCCACAAATATAGGCTCCTGCTCCAGGATGGACAACTATATCAATAGAGAATTGAGATCCTAAAATATTTCTACCAACAGCTCCATAATCATAAGCCTCATTCAATGCTTGCTGAACCCTTTCAAGACCAAGAGCAAATTCTCCTCTTATATAGATAAAGGCTTGGTTGACTTGATTTGCATATGCAGCAATCAAAGTACCTTCTATAAGTTGATGAGGATCTTTTTCTATAAGATAATGATCTTTAAAGGTGGCCGGCTCACTTTCGTCGCCATTTACAACTAAATATCTAACTGGATTAGGTTTGAGCATTGACCATTTTCTGCCAGCTTCAAACCCAGCACCGCCTCTTCCCAACAAGTTAGCAGTAAGAACTTGTTGGGTAACTTGTTCGGGATCCATGCTAAGGGCTTTTCTTAGACCCTTATATCCTCCAGTTTTGAGGTAAGTATCAAGAGTGAAGGAATTTTCCAGACCAAAGCGGGAACTAACTATATTTACAGGTTGGCTCAAAGTCATTTGCCTTCTCCTTTTTGAGAGGCATCCAAAGCAGCCTGGGCAGCTTTTCTTTTTGCAATTTGTTTATCAGCTTCGGCTCTTTGAGAAGAAATCTCACTCATTGAAACTGCTAATCCTTGTTTTCTCAATACTCTATTTATCGTCCCATGGTCTGGGATTTGGCTTCCAAGAGATCCAGATTTCAAATTAGTTATAAGCTCATCAAAGTCTTCATTTGAAATAGGACCAAAAAAACGATAATTTACCTGCAAGCAAGGAGCTTTTCCACAATCTGCTAAACATTCAGTTTCTTCTAAGGTAAAAAGATTATCTTCGGTGGTATTACCTACAGATATACCTAAACTTTCTTCAGCATATTCTAATACCTCTTGAGCTCCATTCAACATACAAGCGATATTGGTACAAATTCCAATTAGATATTTGCCAACTGGTTCTGTATGTAACATGTCATAAAAACTAGCAGTTCCAAGAACTTCTGCAGCTTGGAGCCCCAAGAGTTCTGCAATATTTTCCATCGCATCAGGAGTCAACCAGCCATCTTGAGATTGTGCAAGATGGCAAAGCGGAACCAAAGCAGAACGACTTTGGGGGTAAAGAGAAATTATTTGGGTTGCTATAGCTAAGTTTTCATCACTAAAACGTGCCATATTAACGATCTACCTCTCCCATTACTGGATCTACAGAAGAAATTACAGCTACAGCATCAGCGATAAGGCCACCACGCATCATGGTAGGCAAAGCTTGAAGATTGACAAATGAAGGACCCCTTACATGTAATCTATAGGGTTTAGAAGATCCATCTGAGACCAGATAACATCCAATTTCTCCTCTAGGAGATTCAATGCCCACATAAGCTTCTCCTTCTGGTACTTTGAAACCTTCTGTAAAGATTTTAAAATGATGAATAAGAGCTTCCATTGACTCATCTATTCGCGCCCTTGGAGGAGGAGTTACTTTTTTATCTTGTATGCGATAATCACCTTTTGGCATCAAGTCTAAAATTTGACGAATAATGCGAATGGATTGTCTCATCTCTTCTAGACGGACTCCATAGCGGTCAAATACATCGCCTTGAGATCCTACTACTACATCAAAATCTACCTGATCATAAAATAGATAAGGCATGTCTTTTCTAAGATCCCAAGCTACCCCAGTAGATCTCAATATCGGTCCAGTTACCCCTAAAGCGATAGCTTCTTGAGCGCTTATGCGTCCAATGCCTTCACTTCTTTCTCTAAAAATAGGCTGACCAGTCAACAAAGTATCGTATTCATTCAATCTAGGTTCAATAGCGAAACATAGATCTTCGATATCTTTTTGCCATCCATCTGGCAAATCTGCCGCAACTCCTCCGGGACGAATATAATTATGATTCATCCTAAGACCAGTAACTTTTTCAAGAAAAGCCAGAACCAATTCTCTTTCTCGCCATCCATAAATCATCATTGAAACAGCACCTAAATCCATGCCATTTGTTGCCATCCATAAAAGATGGGAAGAAAGCCTATTTAACTCCGACATCAACATTCGGATCCAACTTGCCCTAGGAGGCAATTCAATCCCCAAAATAGCTTCGGTTGTCAAAGAAAAAGCTAGTTCATTATTCAATGGAGATAGATAATCCATACGAGTTACATTGGTAGAACCTTGGGCATAAGTTAAAGTCTCAGCAGTTTTTTCCATACCCGTATGCAAATAACCGACCACTGGTTTTGTTCTAAGAACCGTTTCTCCAGAAAGCTCCATCATAAGTCTTAGAACTCCATGAGTAGAAGGATGCTGAGGACCCATATTTATAATCATGGTTCCATCGTCACTAGGCTCAAAATCAAAATCATTAGAATCTAAAACTGCACCTTCTGGTATTCGCAAGATAGATCCTTGTTCTAAATTCAACTCTTGATTTAAAGTAGAAGACCTAGGTGCCATCTCCTGGGGGCCTTCGGAGGTAGAACTGCTATTGAGTGGAATAATCTTTTTCACCGGGTTTTTGGAGCCTCTTTGAAATTAACGGGAATATTGCCTACTTGATAGTCTTTTCTCAATGGATGTCCCTCCCAATCTTCGGGCATCAAAATGCGAGTCATATCAGGATGATTTAAAAAAGTTATCCCAAACAAATCATATGCTTCTCGCTCCATTGCTTCTACTCCAGGATAAATAGTAAAAATTGATTCTATTGTAGGATCATCTTGTGGAACTTGTACTTTGATTCTTATTCTTTTATGCATCTTCAAAGACAATAAATTTACCACTACCTCAAAACGTTGTGGGGCAATATTTTGAGGTGTAAATCTGCCTGGATGAGTCAAATAATCAACTACACATAGATCGATGCACATTTCATAGCCGTTTTTATGCAGTTGGGCTATTGTATCTAAATATTGTTCTCTGGTAGGAAAAAGTACTTCTATGGGGGGTTTTTGTATAGAAGAAACTTGCTCTAAAATATTTTCATCTGAATCAATTTTGTCAAAAGATGAATTGTTGTCTTTATCATTTTCTATAGAGCTCAACGGGGTACTCCTAGTTTGACATCTAAAGCTTCATTAGGATGTCCAGGGAGGCTATTTGAAAGATGTAGCCCAGCTCCTTTGCCTTTATCTCCTCGGCGTTTGGCCATCTCACCAGTTTTTATCTTAGAATGAAGAGTCAAGATAGCATGCAACAAAGTTTCAGGACCAGGAGGACACCCTGGGGCATAAACATCTACTGGAACTACTTGGTCTACCCCTTGAACAATTGCGTAATTGTTAAACATTCCACCCGTAGAAGCACAAACTCCCATAGAAATTACCCACTTAGGTTCCATCATCTGATCATAAACTTGCCTCAAAACAGGTGCCATCTTTTGAGAAACTCTTCCAGCTACAATCATCAAATCAGCTTGGCGAGGAGAGGCTCTAAAAACTTCCATGCCAAAACGACTTATATCAAAATCAGCTGCTCCTGCAGCCATCATTTCTATTGCACAACAAGCTAGACCAAAAGTAGCAGGCCATACACTGTTAGATCGAGCCCAACCTACTAAAGACTCTATATTTCCGGTTATAAAATTATGATTAAGACGCTCTAAACCCATCAGACCTCCTTATTAGGCAGCATTGTTGTCATCTAGACGACGAACTATTTTCACGTGAGGCTGAGTAGTTGAAATTGATTCTGTAGTGCTAGATTCGGTATTGCTAATGGAATTAAACTTCCTAGCAGGACCCCAATCTAGAGCACCTTTGGAAATCAAATAGGCAAAAGCAACAAAAACTACTAAAGCAAAAGTTACCATTTCCCAAAGACCAAAAGAGCCCAAAGTTCTAAACTGAACAGCCCAAGGATATAAAAATACAATTTCTATATCAAAGATTATAAAAATCATAGCGACTAAATAGAATTTGACCGGAAAACGTTCCGCTGGTTGTTGGTTGGGTATTATTCCACATTCATAGGGAGCTGATTTTGCACCAGTTGGTCGTTGTGAACCTAAAAAGCTAGACGCGACAAAAGAAAGAGCCACAAAAAGAAAAGCTAAGACAAATAAAACAAATATTGGAAAATAATTAGCCATTTAATAAAGTCCCCCAGCCACAGACTACTAAATATTAGGAATTTCTGTAACTATAAAATTAGAAAGTTCAAAATTACATTATATCGATTAGAAGCTAAAGTTTACACAGAGGCTAAAAATTTACTTTTTTTACCACTAAAGCTGAAATAATTCTGTCAATAGCCTAAAGTGCTCATATGAGCGCTCAAAAATATGCCTCAAAAGTAAATAATCTTCCCGTAGATGTATTGATAATTGGTGCAGGTCCTTCTGGGGCTTCTTGTGCTTATTGGCTAGCTCGAGCCGGATACCAAGTTGTGGTGGTAGAAAAAAAACGCTTTCCTCGAGAAAAAACTTGTGGAGATGGCCTAACTCCTCGTTCAGTACGCCAATTAGAAGATATGGGTCTTTCTAGTCAGCTATCTAGTTTCCACCGATTCAACGGTCTGCGTACAATAGCTCATGGAAAATCCTTAGAGCTACCATGGCCTTATCATGAAGACTTTCCCTCTTATGGATACGTTATAGCTCGAAGTCACCTAGATGAACTAGTTGCTAAAAATGCTCAAGCAGCTGGAGCTGTTGTTTTGCAAGGTCATGAAGCTATATCTCCTATTTTTTCCGACAACAAGCTACAAGGAGCAACTATTAGATCTGATGAAGGTCTTCAAGATATTACAGCACGTTTAACGGTTGTAGCCGAAGGAGCAAATTCACGTTTTGGAAGATTAATAGGCATATCTAGAAATAAAAATTTTCCTCACGGCATAGCAATTAGAGGATACTTCAATTCGGCTCAAGATAAAGAACCTTGGGTTGAATCCCATTTAGATCTTAGAGACAAAGATGGAAATTCATTACCAGGATATGGCTGGCTGTTTCCGCTGGGAGACGGACGAGTAAATGTTGGAGTAGGAATTTTATCTACTTCTTCAAGATGGAAAGATTTAAATACTTCCCATCTAATGCAAGCATTCTTGTCTCAAATACCTTCTTTTTGGCAAATTAGCCCAGATAGTTCTTGTGGGGCTGCCAAAGGTGGGCATTTACCAATGGGTTTGTCTGTGGGTCCAAGAGTAGGAGAAAACTTTGTAGTCATAGGAGATGCAGCTGGTACGACCAATCCTTTCAACGGAGAAGGCATAGCTTATGCATATGAAACGGGACGTCTTAGTGCTTTTTACTTATCTAAAACTCTAGCTACTAACAAAAATTATGCTTTGTATGAATATGAACAAGCTTTACAAAATTACTATGGGCTTTATTATTCAATGGCTAGAACGTTTGTAAAAGCTATAGGAAATCCTAAAGTAATGTCAGGCCTTACTAAATTAGCCATAAACAATAGATACATAATGAACCAAGTAGTAAATGTTATGGCTAATTTATTACGTCCTCAAAGTATAAGCTCTAGCGAAATAACTTATTCTTTAGCAGCTAATGCTTTTTTGTTAAAATCTAAGATATTTAAAGAATTTAACTAATTTGGCTAAAAGCGATTTTACTCGCTTGTATCGTCCTATCTAAATCTTGTTCTTGATGGGCAACTGTAACAAAAACTGTTTCATAAGGACCAGGCGCAAAAGAGATTCCTTGCCTAAGCATTGACCAAAAGAATTTGGTATATTTACCATTATTTGCACAAACTTTTACCTGATCGTAATTAATGATTTTTTGGTCACTAAAGAAAATGCTCATCAAAGATTCCACCCTATTTACCTGTATTTCGATACCCGCATCAAAAGCAGCCTGTTCCAGGCCTTGGGCTAAATAAAGTGTCTTTTGGGCTAAAGAATGATAAACATCATCATCTAAATATTTCAATACTGCTAATCCAGCTGCAGTAGCTAATGGATTTCCAGACAAAGTCCCAGCTTGATAAACCGAACCAGTGGGGGCTAAGTCTGACATAATTTGGGCTTTTCCCCCAACAGCTCCCATAGGTAGACCTCCTCCTATGACTTTGCCAAAACACCAAAGATCAGGGGTTATTCCACTCCAACCAGATGCTCCTGATTTTGAAATACGAAAACCAGTTATAACTTCGTCAAATATTAATAAAGCTCCTACTTCATCACAAGCTTTTCGAAGTCCTTCCAAAAAACCCTCTATGGGAGGAACTAAACCCATATTTGCAGCTACTGGTTCTACTATTACAGCAGCTACTGTTTCATCTAAAACAGGAACTTGGTTATAAGGCACCACCAAAGTATCAGCTACAGAACCCTTAGTAACCCCTAAAGAGCCAACGACTCCCAAAGTAGCTACTCCGCTTCCACCTTCGGCTAATAATGAATCGCTATGTCCATGATAGCAACCTGAAAATTTTACTATTTTTTCCCTATTGGTAAATCCTCGGGCCAGCCTAATAGCTGTCATTGCTGCTTCTGTACCTGAAGAAGTCAAGCGAATCATTTCACAACCTGGAACTCGTTCAACTATTTCTTCAGCTAAGAGCACTTCTTGTAAAGTAGGTGCTCCATAGGTACTTCCATTTACAACCGCTTCTTGAACAGCTGCCAAAGGGGCTGGATGAGCATGGCCTAAAATAATTGCCCCATAGGATTGAACATAATCTAAATAAGTATTATCATCTACATCTGTTACAAAAGCACCCTCTGCTTTTTTAACAAAATAAGGGTCCCCATTTACAGAATTAAAAGATCTAACAGGAGAATTGACGCCCCCTGGAATTACTTTTATGGCTCTTTGATACAGGTTATGATTAGAAATTTCCTTACTCACCTAATGCCTCTGCTACTTCACTTGCTGAATAGGTTAAAATAAAACTTGCTCCTGCCCTTTTAATCGCTCCAAGATGTTCTAAAGTCACAGCCAAACCATCAATCCAACCTCGTTCAGCAGCAGCTTTTATCATTGCATATTCTCCACTTACATGATAAGCAGCAACTGGAACATCAAAGCGATGGCTAGCTTTAGATATAATATCTAGATACGCAAGAGCGGGTTTGACCATTACCATGTCTGCACCTTCTTGAATATCTAATTCTATTTCAATCATTGCTTCTTTGGAGTTTTTATAGTCTTGTTGATAGCCCTTCCTATCTCCTCCGCCTTGAACTTCGACATTTACTGCATCCCTAAAAGGACCATACAAAGAAGATGCATATTTAGCTGAATAAGCCAATATAGGCAAGTTAGAAAATCCTACTTCATCTAGACCTTTACGAATAGCCAAAACTTGTCCATCCATCATCCCACTAGGAGCTATTATGTCTGATCCAGCTTGGGCTTGAGTCTGGGCAATTTTTTTATAGACTTCTAAAGTCGCATCGTTGTCTACTTGTCCATGGTTATCTAAAATTCCACAATGTCCATGGGAGATATATTCATCTAAACATAGGTCTGTTATAACTACTACTTGGTCACCAAAATTATCTTTTATAGCCTTTGTAGCAACTTGGATAACCCCATCTTGTTCCCAAGCACAACTTCCTTGTCCATCTTTTTCTGCTGGAATTCCAAATAAAGTAACAGCATTGACTCCTAAAGATACAAGATATTGAATCTCTTCTAAAAGACTAGAAATACTATGCTGAAATACTCCAGGTAAAGAAGGGATTTCCACTAAAGATTCAAGACCTTCACGTACAAAAAGTGGAGCTACTAAATCTTGAACTACCAGTTGAGTCTCAGCTACTAACGCCCTTAGCTGAGATGTCCTTCTCATTCTTCTCATTCTTGTCAAGGGAAAACTACTCATCTTTGATGCCTCTTTTTATAGATCAAAATTCCTCCAAATATTATTTCTGCTTCCAAGTGCTACAAATAGCTTCAATCAATCCCTCAACACTATGATCTTGAGCAACAGCTGCTGGTTTTAACCCCTTGCTTCTAACATGTTCGGCTGTAACAGAGCCTATGCATACAATTGAAGCAGTGATTTGTTTTGTATTTGTCAATTCAAGATAATTATCAACACTAGAAGGAGAGGTAAAAGTTATTACATCTCCAACTTGAGCCCTATCGAGTACCTCTTTAGACAATTGAGGCTTTACAACCCTATAGACATCTACACCTTGTACGTGCCAACCCTTTGCTTTTAACCCTTTTGGTAATACATCTCTTGCTTGGGCTGAACGAGGAAATAGTATTTTCCCCTTATCTTGGGCAGCAACAAAAGGAAATGACTCTAATAAATCTTCAGCTACAAAATTCTTAGGAATCAAATCCGCCATCAAATTATACCTATTTAAAGCCTTAGAGGTTGCAGAGCCTATACAAGCTATTTTGGTAGAACTAAAGCTGTCAACATCTTCAACAAATTCCATAAAATAATCAACAGCGTTAGCTGAAGTAAAAATAACCCAGTCGTAATCAGAAATAGATTGGCAGATTTGAGCTATAAAAGCACTATTTTCCCTTATTGGAACTACCTCTATAGTTGGAGCAATAATTACTTGGGCTCCAATTTGTTCTAGTTTTTCAATAAGAGACCTAGATTGTTTTTCTGGACGGGTTACAACAACTCGACAATGAGAAAGAAGATATTGTTCATTATTGAAGCTAGTTTTTTGTTTGGATCCTACAATATCTTCCAACTAATCAAGTCCTTCAATAATTTTTGCTTTAGTAAGTTATAAAACTCTTCCTTTAGTTTTTTATACTAAAGTTGTCTCAAATTATTTAATAAAAACAACTTTATCTATAACCAAAGTCCTTGCTATAACAACTTTATTATTGCAAACATTTAAAATATATAAAGAATTGAAACTATTTCCTATATATAAATTTTTATAAAAAATATTCGACTATTGCTTTATATCCAATAGTCGACTTCCTCCTACTGCCAATAATTCTAATGCTAAATTTTTTCCTAAATTTTTAGGATCTGTCGAGCTGGCTTGTTTTTTTAAAACAATATGACCATCTATGCTTGCAATCATTGCCTCCAAAGAAATATCTCCATTGCTTTGATTTGTTGCATAAGCTCCTATAGGCAAGTCACATCCAGAACCTAATTCAGATAAAAAACTTCTCTCAGCTTCTATGGCCATCCGTGTGGGTTTGTGATCAATTTTAGACAAAATTTCAATTACTTCTTTGTCATCTTTTCTACACTCTACAGCAATAGCTCCTTGTCCAACTTGGGGCAACATTTGCCATGGCTCAAGAATTTGATTTTCAAAATATGTAATATTTAGTCTTTTTATCGCAGCTACAGCCATTACAATCGCTGAATAATTATTGGCTTTTTCTAGACGAGTTTGAATATTTCCCCTAAGACCACTGAAACAAATATCGGGTCTTAAAAAAGCTAATTGTGCTCTTCTGCGAACCGATCCAGTTGCAACCAGAGCCCCTGGAGTTAAAGATTCAAGAGAAGATCCAACCAGCATATCCCTTGGATCTTCTCTTTCTAAAATAGCTGCAATGGTAAGCTCTGGATGTTCCAAGGAAGGTAAATCTTTGGCAGAATGAACAGCAAAAGCTGCTTTTCCAGTCAAGACCGCAGACTGAACTTCTTTTACAAATACTCCTTGACCACCTAAATTCCAAATTGGTACATTTTGATTCTTATCGCCTAAAGTATCTACAGCTAGTTCTTTGAAATCAACTGAATTTCTAAGCTCACTAGATTTACCCAGCTGATCAATAACATGTCTTGTTTGCCACAAAGCCAATGCACTGGTTCTAGTAGCTACATTCAAGAAAGATTTAGACAAAAAATTTCCTTATATCTACAAAATAAATATAACCACACACTAAAGATCAAATAGAACGCGAACTACATCGGCGAGGCGCTCTCCTTTTGGACTTCCTGCAGCACTTTTTAACTCAATGGTTGGATTATGTAAAAGTTTATTTATGATTCCTTTAGTCAAAGCTTCTACAGTATCTCTATCTCTATCTGATAAAGATTGCAAACGCCCTCTATAGCGTTCTAGCTCTTTTTCTCTAATTTGATCAGCTTTTTCTCTAAGATCATGAATCAAAGGAGCCACTTGTCTGGCTTGGGTCAACTCAATATAACGTAAAACTTCTTCATCAACAATATGAGCTACTTTTTCAGCTTCTTTACGCCTCTCAGCCATACCAGCTTCAGCAAAAGCTCTAATGCTGTCCAAGTCTAAAAGTTTGAGACCTTCAATTGAACTTGCTGAAGGGTCCACGTCTCTTGGTACTGCAACATCTACTATCATCAAAGGCGCTTGATTTCGCCTTTGCATTAAATTGACTAAGTCATCATAGGTAAATATTAAAGAATCTGCACGAGTCGAGGTAAAAATTATGTCTGCTTCAACAGAAGCTTCAGCTAGTTGAGACAAAGGAACCGTATTAGCCCCAACTGCAGCTGCCAAAGCAGCAGCTTTTTCAGCTCCTCTGTTTGCCAAGGTAATATTAGCTCCATTTGCTGCAAGTGATAAGGTTATTCCCTTTCCCATATCTCCTGCTCCAACTACTAAAGCATTCATATTATTTTGGGAGCCTAGAAATTCTTCTGCTATTGCAACTGCTGCTTGAGAAATAGAAGTAATACCCCTAGAAATAGCAGTTTCAGAACGAGCGCGTTTTCCTACTTCTATAGAATGGCGAAATAAAGAAGACAAAACAGGACCAGAAGTTCCTTCTTCTCGAGCTTTTTCCCAAGCGCTACGGACTTGTCCTAATATCTCTCCTTCACCTAAAATAGCCGAATCAAGTCCAGCAGTTACGTTGAATAAATGAGATACGGCTGCTTGTTCGTAGTAAGAATAAAGATGATCGTTGAAATCGTTTGGGTCTACACCTGAAATTTCAACTAAAAAATCTCTTATATCTCCCATGGCTCCATGAAAACGTTCCATTACTGCATATATCTCGGTACGCATACAAGTAGATAGCAAAACCACTTCTGAGATATTGGTTCTGTTAGCTAAGTCATAAAGGGCCTTAGCTAGATCAGATTCATCAATAGTCATACGTTCCAAAACATCTAAACTAACACTTCTGTGGTTGAGACCCACAACGATTACAGACACTGTTGCAGTAACTCCCTTACTGATACGTCAGTATCAACTAACTTCATTAGTCCATACATTAATCTTTACCTTTATAAATCTTCCCAATAGTTTCTTTGTTTTTAAAACTTAGCCCTTTTACTTGCTAAAAACTGTGCGCTAGCTAGAGTCTGAGGTGATAACTGAGAACAGAATTTATCTCTTAAGTCTTTAGCTAAGCTAGGACTGGCTCCAGTTGTGGCAACAGATAAAGTAATCAATCCCTTACGTCCTACAGCTGGGACAGAAAAAGATCCTTTATAATCTTGATTCGAATTATTTGCCCAAATTCCAACCGAGTCAGCTTCTTTACAAATCGCTTTATTGACTGAGGGGGAATTAGTGCAAGCAAATACTAACCAATAATTTTTCACATCTCCCAATTGATAAGGACGTTGTCTACACTCGATAGAATCAATTGAGATAATTTCATCCCTTATTTGAGGCGCAATTACAACTATTTTTGCTCCAGTATCTATTAGGGTTCTTACTCTTCGCAATGCAACGTTTCCACCTCCTACTATCAAACAGGGCTTTCCTTCCAACTCTAAATTGACTGGGTAAGGAAACGATGACATCTTTAGGCTAAAGCACCTTCAGAAACAGACGAAACACTTGTAGATTCCTTGCCAGATTTATCTTGGTTAATCACAGGAGGCTTGGAGCTGACAATCGATTCAAACGATGCTAAATCCTCATTATTGATAAAAAAATCTTTTAAAGACTTGCGCTGTTGATAAAAACTCAATATTTGTAATTCAATTGCCATATCTACTTTACGAAAAGTAACTGTTTTAGGCACATCTACTACACAAGGAGCAAAGGAAAGAATTGCCTTCACTCCAGCTTTTACTAACCTATCGGCACTTTGTTGGGCAACGTCTCCAGGTGTGGCAATTATGCCAATAGATATATTTCGTTCTTTTACTATAGTGTTGAGATCTTCAACATTTTCAATATAAAGATCTCCTACTTTTTCTCCAATTTTTGATACATGGTTATCTAAAAGACTCACTATTTGGAATCCCTTATCCAAAAATCCGCCGTAGCGAGCTAGAGCATGGCCTAAATGTCCCATCCCAACAACCACAACAGACCAATTCTGATCGAGACCTAATTCTCTATTTATTTGGGAAAGTAAAAACTCCATATCATAGCCAACACCTCTAGTTCCAAAAGAACCCAAATAAGAAAGATCTTTTCTCACAATGGCTGCAGTTACCCCGGCCAATTGGGCAATTTGAGTGGAAGAAATAGTTCCTTTGCCCTCGTTGTATGTTTTTAGCGCTCTAAGGTATAGAGGCAAACGAGTAACTGTTGCTTCAGGAACCCTAGAAAAGTGTTTGGTCACATTTCTATTGTACAAACTTTGTAAACATATTCACAATCTAAAACTATTCTTGTTGATGTGAGCTATTTGTTGCTCAATACAACTTTACTAGAAGTTTTCAAATCCAAAGCCAAAGCAGCAGATTGACAGTTCATACTAAGGCAGGCCATTCCATAAGAATCCACTAAAAGACCAACTTGATGTTCGACTATATCTTGATATGTTTTTACTCGTTTTGCATCCATTGTCTGACCATTTATAACCAATGACAAATTATTATCTAGAAAATCTATATCTTGAGCATCTAAATTTAATTGCACATTACCAAAATGATCTATCCATAAAACTTGAGCTTCCAAATATTTTGAGGAGATTTTAGGAACAGGTAATAAAGACGGCTTGAGATCATGAGTTTCTACCCTATCACCTAGATCTTCTAAGTTAGTTCCAACTAAAAGCTGACCTACTGCGGGGGCAAAAATATCCCTACCTGCAAAAGTACCTCCAAAAGCTTTAATATGATATTGCTCATTGTTGAGTTCAACTACTTTTTTAACCCCTCCAAATAAAGACAAAGCAGGAGGCAACAAACCGTTATCGGGAGCAATAAATATTTTCCCACCCTCGTTTGCCTCAACAGCAATTGCTTTTCTATCAGTTCCAACTCCAGGGTCAACAATAGCTAAAACAATTCCTTCAGGTAGATACTGTACGGCTCTAGCCAAGGCTAAACTGCCTGCCCTTATGTCGTGAGCTAAAATATTGTGGGTTATGTCAATTATAGGAGTTGAAGGAGAAAAAGAACCTATAACTCCTTTTACTACGCCCACAAACTCATCTTCTAGACCATAATCACTCAAGAAAGATACTACTGATTTACTCATATAAGTATGGTATCTATTATCCTGCTTGGTTATAACCTTTAGCTAAATAGTTATCCACATCATTTTTATCAATCCTGTAGGATTTACCCACCCTAGTAGCAGGTAGTTCTCCGGTATTAATCAAACGATATATAGTCATATTAGAAACGCGCATCATTTTTGCTACCTCATTTACAACTAAAAAATGGGTCGTTGTTTGTTCAGATCGTTCCAAGTTGCATCACCCCTATCCGCCTTCCAAAACTCTACGCTTTTTAAAGCCTTTAGGAAAGACCCCCTAAAACATCTTCTTAGTTTTTTGAAATATTTAAAAGAATTGTTCCAATATTGATTTGATTACTAAAAGGCTTCTAACAACAAAAGAACCGATATCACAACACTTGCTAATGCTGATAAGCGACTTACCCATAAGCTTATTTTCATTGCGATATTTGAATCATAAGTACGAGGCTTATGTAGTGCTGAAAATCCCACAGCAATAACTCCTACTCCAACCAACATGGAAGTAAAAAATAGAAAGAAAAATAGCATGTCTTGAGTGGGATTTAATGAGTGAGCGCCTAATAGGACAAAGAATAAAATATCTCCGCTTCCCAAAGACAACCCCAAAACTGCTCCTATAACCCAAGAAGAAGATCTAGATCTTAAACTACTTTTAAACTTGGTCAAATTAACAGTTTTACATCCCCAAGAATCTAAAAGCATAAAAGTAGAACTACTCAATATCCAAAGAGAACTTATCCTGTCAACCCAAAGACTCCAAGGAGAAAACTCATGAGGAGTTATTTTTATAACAATTATGCCAACTAAGGCCATCCCTAAAGCATGCCCAGTTCCAAGATTGAGAGCATAACGTAAAGATACTCGCATTCGAGCCCGAGTCGATTGAATAAAACTATTCAATACAGTTACATTCTCTGTTGATATTCCATGTCTTAGTCCTAACAACAATACAAGTAATAATGTTGGGTTCATTTTAATCCCTCTAATTCTTGAGGCGAATACAAAAACGATTTAATCATTATTGACATTTCAATCTTTACACTTTACAGTTTAAACCAACTATTTAGTTTATAAATAGAAAGAAATAATAATAAATAGTTACGTATATGTTAAAAAAATGTTACATATACTTACATCTTGAATAAAAAGGAATGCAAATGACCCAATTGATAACTATAAATACGTCTAAAGAAATTAATCCCCTCGATCCCTTGAGCAAAGAAGAGGTATCAAAAGCAGTAAGTCTGGTAAGTCAGAATTTAGAAGACAACACTAGTTATCGTTTTGTAAGCGTTGAGTTGCTTGAGCCACCAAAAGAAAAAATTCTAAGCTTCACCCCAACAATAGAAATCGATCGAATTGCAAAAATTATTCTTCTAAACAATAAAACAACCCAAACAGAAGAATGGAAAATATCTCTTTCACAAGAAATAGTCCTAGACAGACTTATTCTGAGTGGAGTTCAGCCCAATATTTTATTAGATGAATTTTCCGAGTGTGAAGAAGCTGTAAAAGCAAGTAGTGAGTTCCAAAAAGCAGTAGCACTGCGAGGGGTAACCAATATGGATCTTGTTATGGTAGATGCTTGGTCAGCAGGTAATTTTGGTACTGCGGAAGAAAAAAATACTCGATTAGTTCGCGCTCTTAGCTGGGTTCGTAGTGACCCGGATGATAATGGATATGCCCGACCATTAGAGGGTCTAATAGCAGTAGTGGATCTCAATACCATGCAGGTCCTTCGTGTTGAAGATTATGGAGTTATTCCTCTACCAAAAGACTCAGGTAACTATGGAGCAGACCAAATCGAAACCGAACTTAGAAACGATTTGAAGCCACTACAAGTAATACAGCCAGAAGGTCCTAGCTTTGAAGTAAACGGCTGGGAAGTTAGTTGGCAAAAATGGAAGTTCAGAATAGGCTTTACCTCTCGAGAAGGTCTCGTTCTTCATACTTTAACCTATGATGACCAAGGCCAAGAACGACCCATTCTTTACAGAGCTTCTCTTTCTGAAATGGTAGTTCCCTATGGAGATCCTGGCCCTAACCATAACCGCCAAAATGCTTTTGATGCAGGAGAATACGGTATTGGGATGCTGGCTAATTCTCTTGAATTGGGTTGTGATTGTTTGGGAGTGATTCGTTACTTTGATGTTAATTTAATTACTTCTCGTGGAAATGTAGCAACTATAAAAAATGCTATATGTCTTCATGAAGAAGACTTTGGTACATTATGGAAACATACAGATTGGCGAACCAATAAGGCTGAAGTACGTCGTTCTCGACGTTTGGTAATTTCTTCCATATCCACAGTAGCTAATTATGAATATGGATTTTTTTGGTATCTATATTTAGATGGAACGATTGAATTTCAAGTAAAACTTACCGGAATCGTAAATACAGCTGCTATCAAAGCTGGGGATCGTCCTAAATATGCCTCCTTGCTTAAAGAAGACTTGGCTGCTCCTATACATCAACATTTTTTCAACCTTCGTCTTGATATGCAAGTTGACGGCATGAAAAATACAGTAACAGAGGTACATACCGAAGCAGAACCCCCAGGAGAGACAAATCCACTTGGCAATGGCTTCTTTGCCAAGACAACAGTATTAAAAACAGAACTAGAGGCTCAGCAACTTATAGATCCATTTTCAGCAAGGTATTGGAAGATTATAAACCCTTCTGTCAAAAATGCAGTTGGAGACCCTGTTAGCTACAAATTAATGCCAATGGAAAATGCCATTCCTTTTGCTGATAAAGAATCTAGCTTGATAAAAAGAGCTGGATTTATAACAAAACATCTTTGGGTTACACCTTATTCACCCACAGAAATGTATGCAGCTGGAGACTATCCTAACCAAAATCTAGGAGGAGATGGCCTTCCCAAATGGACTTCTTCCAATCGTAATATAGAAAATGAAGATTTAGTTGTTTGGTACACCATGGGTCATCACCATGTTGTTCGCCCAGAAGATTGGCCTGTAATGCCAGCTGCTTACATAGGTTTTATGTTAAAACCCTCAGGATTTTTCTCTCAGAATCCTTCTTTAGATGTTCCACCTACTTCTCCTTTGCATGGATCTTGCAAAGCATAGCTCTAATATAAATTATTTGACTCAAAGGAAAACTCCAATGGAAAAAACAGAAGCAGAACTACCTATCAAACATCAATTAAAAAGTAACTATCTTTCTTTTTCTGAAACCATAGCTCAGTCATTTGCCAATATCGCCCCTACACTTACACCAGCACTTTCTATACCTTTAGTTGCAGCTAGTGCTGGTGATGGGACTTGGCTTGTTTACTTAGTCTCTATGATTGGATTATCTATAGTTGGCAAAAATATCACTGTTTTTGCCAAAAGAGTAGCTACTCCAGGAGCTCTATATACTTATGTAAAAGAAGGATTAGGCTCTTTTTGGGGATTTGGGACAGGTTGGGCAATGATGGCTGCCTATTTAGGAACCGCCATGGCAGTATTAGTAGGATTTAGCATATTTGCTCAATTATTAGCAACAAGCATTGGTATACATATTCCAGAAGTATTATGGCTCATCATTGGTATATCTCTTGTATGGTATTTAGCTTATAAAGATATCCGCTTATCAGCAAAAATAGCCCTGATAATGGAATTTGGTTCTGTGGGTTTAATAGTAATACTAGGGTTAGTTGTATTTTTTGCTCATGGAATTCATTTAGATACTAATCAAATCGCTCTCAAAAATGTATCTTTTTCGGGACTAGCCCTTGGAATGGTACTTACAGTTTTTTCTTATGTTGGCTTTGAAAGCTCTGCCACTTTGGGAAGAGAATCCAAAAACCCTCATAGAACTATTCCAAGAGCTGTACGAATTAGCCTAATGGTAGCCGGTATCTTCTTTATCTCATTATCTTATATAGAAGTAATGGGTTTCCCAGGAGGACTCTCAGCACTAGAGAAAAGTTCTTCACCACTCAATCAAATGGCGACTGCTTATAACGTTCCTTGGTTTGGACTATTGACTGACTTTGGTGCCACGATAAGTCTTTTCTCTTGCACTCTAGCATCTGTCAATGCAGGTTCAAGAATTCTTTTTTCAATGAGTCAAGATCAACACTTTCACAATAATATTGGCATATCTCATAGTGTCAATAAGACTCCGCATATAGCTGTCAATATAACATCAGGGATCGTATTAGTAGCAACTTTGCTCCTTTCAAATACTCAAGCCCTAAATGCTTATGGGTACTTTGGCACTTATGCTACTTATGGATTCATCTTTGCCTATATAATGATCTCTATTGCAGCACCTTTATTTTTGAAAAGCATCAACGAGCTAAAAGCCAAAAATATTATAAATAGTTCTCTGTCTATAATATTTTTACTGATTCCATTAGTTGGTAGTGTCTACCCTGTTCCTTCTGCTCCTTATAATCTTTTACCCTATCTTTTCTTGGTATATATGGCAGGAGGTTACAGTTGGTATTTATATTCAAATCGCAAGACCAATAAAGATACATTATTGCTTACAAATACCAACTTAGAGTCTAGCCTTACTCAAGATACAATAGGAATAATGGCAGATTCTCCCATGATTGACCCTCCCACAATAGAACCTCCTTTTATTCAGGAATAAATATAGATTACAAAGAGGCTTCTTTTGATTTGTTTGATTTCACTTACAAAACAGAAGAAGCCTCTTTTGCTAATGAATCCACAAGGCGGCTATCAAGACCATTTTTTTCAACTGCAGCAGAAAGAACAACCATAGTTTCTGATTTTTTGAATCCATATACTTGGTCTACTTGTTCAAATAAAATCTGTTGCAAATGAGCGTTATTTTTAGCTCTAATTTTAACTAAAATATCGAATTGACCCGTAACTACATAAGCTGACTCAATTTCTAGAATTTGTTTGAGATCTTCTAGCGTACGATAAGATTCTTTTCCTTGAACAGTCGAAAGCCCAACCCAGGCAAGCACTGAGTATCCAAGCATATCAGAGTCAATCACGCTTTGATATTTCTCAATCACTCCCTTTTCGCGTAATTTTTTTACTCTTTCACTTACAGTTACTCGTGAAAAACCCACTTTGTCAGCTAATTCTTGCAAAGGAATACGAGCATTATCTATGAGTATTGATATTATTTTAAGATCAACTTTATCTAATTCTAATGACACTTTAATTCCATCTACTTTTCTCTATATTATGCAATTGCCTTAGTTCAATCTCTCAATTCAATTGAACGCTGGGTAGCTGCTTCAATAGCTTCAAAAAAAGCGCCTCTTAGACCATTTGATTCTAAAACCTTCAGAGCTGCTGCAGTAGTTCCACCAGGAGAAGTAACTCCGTGTCGTAACTCTTGAACAGAGTGATTTGAAGTATTAAATAGTTCTGCTGCACCTAAAAAAGTTTGTCTTGTAAGCTGTTCTGAAACTTCTCTTGGTAGTCCCACCAAGACTCCAGCTTCTATTAATGCCTCTACAACAAGAAAAAAATAAGCCGGCCCAGATCCCGATAGAGCAGTAACTGCATCTAAAAGATATTCAGGAACTCTAATGACAGTTCCTACCTTAGATAAAATTTCTTCTGCCCATACAATATCTAATTCGTCAGTTCCTGACATATAAGAAATTGCAGAAGCACTTTGACCAATTAGTGCAGCAGTGTTAGGCATTGCACGAATTACCACTGTTGAAGATGGATCAACCCAATTTAAAAGCTTACTAAGAGAAACCCCAGCTGCTATAGAAACAACCCTAGGAATTTTAAGTTCTTTAATAGATAAAAACACCGAAGAAACCTCAAGGGGCTTTACTGCCACAATTGCAGCTTCTGCAAAATCTTTAGGCTCTTGACTAACTTTGATACTTGGGTATTTGTTTTGAACCTTTTCTAATGCAGTTTTTTGTTTATCTACAACAACTACTTGATCAGGAGTAAATAATCTTGCAGTAAAAATTCCATCTAATAAAGCTGTTCCCATATGTCCAGCCCCAAAGAGCATTATTTTAGGATACATTATTTTACTCCTAACAACATTCAACTAAAATTTCTTCTTCTTGTACAAGCCTTAGAACCTTTCTAAATTTAAAAGCTGCACCTGACCAAGTGTAATGACTAGCTTGTTCTACAGCATTTTGAGAAAGGCGGCTAGATAATCTAGCGTCGTTTAGAATTTGATCACAAGCAAAAGCATATTCAGCAGGATTTCTTGAATTAACCAAAAATCCACTATGTCCAGAATCAACTAAATTAGTAAGACCTCCTACAGAAGCAGCTACAACTGGAGTCCCACAAGCTGCTGCTTCTAGAGCCACTAGTCCAAATGACTCAGAACGACTTGGTACCAAGCAAATATCTGCTGCTCGATAATAACTAGATAAAGTTTCATGAGGCTGAGGTGGAATGAATCTAACTCTTTTTTCTAGACCCAATGAACGCACTAAATCTTTGCAATAATCAAAATCCCTTTGACCAAAAGGTCCACTTGGTCCTCCTACAATAATTAAGATTGCTTCTTTGTTCTCTAAGAGTCCTAAAGTCTCAATAGCTACATCAGGACCTTTTAAGGCTTGAATTCTACCTACAAATAACAATACTTTTGCCAACGGGTCAATACCTAAACTGGATCTAGCATGAATTTTATCAGTAGGAAAAAATACCTTATTTTCTACCCCAGGAGGAAGTATTTGAATTCTATTAGGATGAGCTGAATACATAGAAATTAATTGACGTGCTTCACTAGAACAAGAGGCTAAAACTACGTCTGAACAAGCTATTACTTCTCCTTCAGCACGAGCTCTTTGGAATGTATTTTCATCTTGATCTTGGGCTAATTCAGCCTTTACTTTTTCCAAAGTATGAAAAGTTGATATCAAAGGTACTTCCAACTCATGTTTCAAACGATGTCCAACTACTCCTGAAAGCCAATAATTGGCATGGATAGCATCAAGTGGGCTATTCCATGGAAAACGACCAGATGTTAATTTTTTTGCAACTTCACTTGTAAAATCATCCAAAAATTTATCTAAATTAGCTTTAGGAACAGGCTCAAGGGGACCAGCTTTAATATTGTGAAGCCTTAGGTTTGGTTCAACTGCAATCTCTGAGGGTTGATCCGAAGAAGTAGCGCGAGTAAATACATCACACTCTATACCGCTTCGCGCTAATGCTGAAGAAAGTTTTTTCACATAAACATTCATTCCTCCTCCATCACCCAAGCCCAGTTGTGCAAAGGGAGAAGTATGCATGGATAGAATTGCTAAACTCATAGATTAAACAACCCTACCTTTAGAATAGACAGTTGTGGCAATTTGAGCTGAAAAAGCATTTAAAAATAGAAAGAAACAGTTCTTTTGGCACCTATTTGAGCAAATTATCGGCTTTTTCTTCACCAGATTTATACCGGCGAATTATTTCTTTTTGAAAAACATCTATACATTTATGTAAACGTATACGAGAAGCGGATAGTTCTTCTTCTAAAGCAACTAAGTTTTCTACTATTTCAGTTATATCTTCAGATGGTAATTGATCCAATTTAGAAAGCCTATCTACCCCAATTGTCATCTCAATTTTGGTAGTTAGATCATCAATATCTTTAGGCTCTAGCTCACCGGGGGGGCGTCCCGATGGTCCTACTCTTAAAGTGTCTCCCAATATAGATGGAAGCCGATCTACAATATCGCTCCTAGTAGAACTTTTCCTTGCTTCTAATTCTGATAATACGATATCTAAATACCCTTGCACTAAACGGCGCATATAAGAAATGGAGAGTTCGACTTCAGAACAAGATGACCTACGTGACCTTATTTCCTCCATAGATAAATTAGAAAGGTCCTCAACAAATTTGGGGTCTAAAAAAGAATTCAAGTCAAGAATGGCCATTGTGCTTATACTGCCTCTGCTAATTAGGTTATTTATATTTATCTTAATTAATATTTTTATTAA
>JAJYPT010000072.1 GCA_021795135.1 Actinomycetes bacterium | reverse complement strand
ACTCCTTTGGCTACACATCCAGCCAAAGCAGTTGTAGGTGAACGTATCCAAGTTAGTGCTGACATTTTCAAAGAAGGACATGATGTAATAGCGAGTCGTTTTCGCTGGCGCAAAGAGCCCAAGGGATCTTGGTCAAATTGTGATATGAATTTTATTGAAAATGATCGTTTTGAAGGTTTTTTTACTCCAAGTTCTTTGGGTTGTGTTCAATTTATTGTTCAAGCTTGGACAGATCGCTTTGCTAGTTGGTCAAAATCTACTTTGGCAAAAATCCAAGATTCCCAAGACGTCTCAGTCGATCTTCAAGATGGTATTTTATTGTTAGAAAAAATAGCTTCCAAGATGCCAAAACGTTCTTCTGAGACTGCTTTGATCTCTAGATGTGCTCAAAAATTAGCTGAACCGGGATCTTTTATGGAACGTTTTGAACGTTGTCAAAGTGATGAAATAAAAAGAATATGTTCTAATCCAGCTATTGCTGATGATCTTACTAGTTCTCCCAAACGCTTTATCTTAGTTGAACGTCCAGTTGCTCTCAAAGGTGCCTGGTATGAAATGTTTCCTCGTTCTGAAGGCGGACTTAGATCTAGTGCAAAGCAATTTAGCAGAATTAAAGATATGGGCTTTGATGTTGTTTATTTTCCTCCCATACATCCAATTGGACATAGTCATCGTAAAGGGGCGAACAATTCTTTAACACCTTCTCCAACAGATCCAGGTAGTCCTTGGGCTATTGGCTCTAGTGAAGGAGGACACATGTCTATAGCTGCTGAGTTAGGAGATTTTGAAGATTTTTCCTACACTTTAGAAGAAGCTCGAAGGTTGGGAATAGAACTTAGTTTGGATTATGCCCTTCAGTGTTCGCCTGATCACCCTTGGGTAAAAGATCACCCTGAATGGTTTCATAAAAAAAGTGATGGCAGTATTGCTTTTGCTGAAAATCCTCCTAAGAAATATCAAGATATTGTTCCTATCAACTTTTGGCCAGATAAAGAAGATGACCGTATAGCCCTATGGGAAGCATGTAGGCAAATATTGCAGTTTTGGATAGAAAAAGGTATCAAGATATTTAGAGTTGACAATCCCCACACTAAACCAATTGCTTTTTGGGAATGGGTTTTAGGAAAAATACATTCTGAACACCCCGATGTTGTCTTTTTAGCAGAAGCTTTTACTCGTCCAAAGGTAATGGCAAAACTTGCCCAAGTGGGATTTTCTCAAAGCTATACATATTTTACTTGGAGAACTTCTGCTGAAGAGATTAGACAGTATCTTTTAGAAATAACCCAACCTCCTCTTGGGGATTATTTTCGACCAAATCTTTGGCCTAATACTCCTGATATATTATCGGGCCCTTTACGTAATGGTCCTTCTAGTGCATTTAAAATACGGTTGGCTTTAGCAGCTACTTTATCTGCTTCTTATGGAATCTATAGTGGGTATGAGTTTTGTGAAAATCAACCTGCTTCTGAATTGAATGAAGAATATTTAAATTCAGAAAAGTACGAAATCAAGCACCGCGATTGGTCCAAGCCATCTTTGGCTCCTTGGATTTCAAAGATCAATTCCATCAGAAGAAGTCATCCTGCTTTAGGGTGGAATAAGAATTTATTTTTCCATCCCAATCCTAATTCTCAAATTATTGCTTATTCTAAGACTTTTGTTGTCTATGATCAATCAAGTAATTCAAGCTATGAAGATGTTGTATTGATAGTAGTTAATTTGGATCCTTATAACGTTCAACAAAGTGTTTTAGATCTAGATATGACCCAACTCCATCTAGATTGGGATGAAGCTTATGAAGCTTATGATGAATTGAGTTCTCAAAGCTTTTTTTGGCAAGGATCTCACCCTTTTGTTCGTCTTGATCCAGGTTATGAGCCGCTACATATTTTGCATATAAGGAAGTTGCAATGACTCTAGGACCCGGTGAAGATCACTCTAGAATTATTTCTGGAGTTGATCCAAATTGGTATCAAAAGGCAGTTTTTTATGAGGTGTTGGTAAGAGGATTCTATGATTCCAATGATGATGGAACTGGAGATTTACAAGGTATAGTACAAAAGCTAGATTATCTATCTTGGCTGGGGGTAGATTGTCTATGGCTGTTGCCTTTTTATCAATCTCCTCTAAAAGATGGTGGCTATGACATTAGTGATTTTTTTACAGTGCTTCCTGCTTATGGAGATTTAGCTGATGTTGTAACTTTGGTAGAACAAGCTCACAAGAGAGGAATTCGAATAATTGCTGATATGGTTATGAACCATACCAGTGACCAACATCCTTGGTTTCAAGAATCGAGACTAGATAGAACTAATCCAAAAGCAGATTGGTATGTCTGGAGTGATGATGACCAAAAATGGCCCGAGGCTAGAATAATTTTTGTTGATACAGAGCGTTCAAATTGGTCTTGGGATCCTGTTCGTCAACAATATTATTGGCATAGGTTTTTTTCTCATCAACCTGATCTGAACTATGAAAATCCTGAAGTAGCAGCTGCAATGTTAGATGTAGTTCGCTTTTGGCTTGATGTTGGTCTCGATGGATTTAGACTTGATGCGGTTCCTTATCTTTTTGAAAGACAGGGAACAAATGGAGAGAATTTACCTGAGACTCATGCTTATCTAAAAAGACTTCGAAAAGAAGTTGACTCTTCTCACCCAGGAAGATTGCTTTTAGCCGAAGCTAACCAGTGGCCTGCAGATGTAGTGGATTATTTTGGAGATGGAGACGAATGTAACATGTGTTTCCATTTTCCGCTCATGCCGAGGATGTTTATGGCTGTAAGGAGGGAACAGCGCTATCCCATAACTGAAGTTTTAGCCCAAACTCCTGATATACCTCCAGGATGCCAATGGGGAATGTTTTTACGCAATCATGATGAACTTACCCTAGAGATGGTAAGTGATGAAGAACGTGACTACATGTATGCAGAATATGCTAGTGACCCTAGGATGAAAAGAAACATTGGTATTGGTAGAAGACTTGCTTCTTTGGTAAATAACGATAGAAGAGTAGCTGAGTTGTTACACGCTATATTGTTTTCAATGCCTGGTAGTCCAATTCTTTATTATGGCGATGAAATACTTATGGGGGATAATATTTACTTAGGCGACCGTGATAGTGTTAGAACTCCTATGCAGTGGTCTCCAGATAGAAATGGAGGTTTTAGTAAATCAGATTTCGCCCAACTTTATTTACCTCCTTTGATGGACTCAGTATATGGTTTTCAGTCAGTAAATGTAGAAGCAGAACAGCGCGACCCCAGTTCTTTTTTACATTGGCTCAGACGTATGCTTGAAGTTAGACGTCAACATGAGGTTTTTGGAATTGGCAATTTTGAAATACTTCAATCGGAAAACCCATCAGCTCTTGCTTATATAAGAAGTAAAAAAAATGACCTTACCGGTGGACAAGACACTGTTTTATGTATACATAATCTAAGTCGTTTCCCTCAGCCAGTAGAGATGTTTTTGAGCAAATGGGCTGGAAAGACTCCTATAGAACTACTTGGAAGAGTGCCTTTTCCTAAGATAGGAGAACTTCCTTATTTTATTACTTTAGGCCCTTATGGCTTTTATTGGTTCGAATTGGTGGATTCAGATGATTAAGCAAGACTATATAGATCAAATAAAACAACTATTACCATCTTTTTTGCAAAATCAAAGATGGTTTGCAGATTCCAATAGTGAAATAGAAATATCTAGCTGGCAAGTTTTAAAACAAGATTTTCCGGCTTTGGTCCAAATCCTTGTACAAACTCCTAAATCTCTTTATCAAGTTATAGTTTCTATTCATGAAAAAGATAGAAATATTCACATAGGAGATGGATTTTTTATTGGACAGATTAACTCTGAAGAAAAAATATTAGATGTTTATGAGATAGTGGGTGATCATCTCCTAGCTAAATACTTATTGGATATGATCACCAATACCAATTACGATAGTCAAACTGTAAGGGCTTTGGGTTTAGAACAATCCAATAGTTCCTTGGTATATGACGAAAAACTTATACTAAAAATTTTTAGAAGACTTCACCGGGGAACAAATCCAGAAGTTGAAATGAACGAAGCCTTAGATAGAGTAGGTTTCAATCATTTAGCTGCACCTGTTGCTTTATGGAAAAATGATGACTTTGATTTTGCCTATCTTCAAGAATTTTTAGCTGGCGGTACAGAAGGATGGGCTTTGGCTTTGACTTCTTTGCGAGATCTATTTGCAAGTGGGGTTTCTCCAGAAGAAGCTGGAGGGGATTTTTTCCCCGAAGCAGGACGATTAGGGGAAATGACAGCTAAATTACACTCTAGTCTTGCTAAGGCTTTTGGAGTTTATGAAGCTGAGCCTTCACAGTGGATTTCATCTATGTCGACTATGGTTGAAAATATTGAAGATATTTTAGATCCCGAATTAAAAGATAAAGCTTTAGATCTTTTTTCTAAACTTAGTAGCCTCTCCGATGTTGGGGCCTCTATTAGAATCCATGGGGATTATCATTTGGGACAAGTAATGAGAACAGACCTTGGTTGGTTTGTCCTAGACTTTGAAGGAGAGCCTGCTTTGTCTTTTGATAAAAGAAGACAAGTTAGATCTCCTTTGAAAGATATAGCTGGTTTTTTGCGATCTTTGCATTATGCAGTAGAAGTTTCTAAGATGAACCAAGACTCATTACAAGATCAAGAAGTTGATCAATTAGGTCTTGAGTGGCAAAGAAGGAATCGAAACGGCTTTTTAGAAGCTTATTTGTCTTCTCCTTTGATCCAAGATTTACTTCCTCAAGATCCAATGGCGTTGCAAATATTGTTACATTTACATGAGATGGAAAAAGCTGCCTATGAGATAGCTTATGAGAACTCTCAAAGACCAAATTGGCTTCCCATCCCTCTTGGTGCATTTTCTAAATTAGCAAACCAAACATTTGGGAAATAATAGTTTTATATTTTCTCAATGTATAAAATTGTATTTTTTTAAATCGAATCGATAAGCTCTTTAAGGAGAAAAGCTTTATGACATCTGAGCAAAAGCAAGATTCACCTAAAAGAGTAGGGGTTTCTCCTAACACCCCTCCTTTAGGTCATCCAAATATCCATCTGTTAGTAAGAGGAGAGCTCCAAGATCCTCATACTGTTTTAGGGATTCATGACGGAGTAGTTAGAGCTTATCGTCCAGGAGCTTCTAAAATGAGGATAAAGCTAGATAACTCTGCGGATATAGAAATGGAAAAGATTCATCCGGCTGGAGTTTTTGCTGCTTTTGCTAAAGTTGAAGTTCCTTATTTCCTAGAAGCCAATTTTGGAGAGGATCTAGATGTTTTTCAAGATCCTTATAGTTTTTGGCCAACTTTGGGGGAGTTGGATCTTCATTTGATCTCTGAGGGTAGCCATAGGAAACTGTGGGAAATATTAGGAGCACATCCTCGCACCCACCAAGGGGTTCAAGGGACTTCATTTGCACTTTGGGCACCTAATGCAATTTCTGTTCGAGTAGTTGGAGACTTTAACTTTTGGGACGGACGTATTCACCCGATGCGAACTTTAGGATCTAGCGGCATTTGGGAAATTTTTATCCCAGGAGTAAAGCCAGGAGCTAGGTATAAGTTTGAAATTTTATCTCAAGATCACAAACTGTTGCTCAAAGCTGATCCCTTTGCTTTTGCTGCAGAGGTACCTCCTGGGACTGCAAGTATAGTTTTTGATTCTAACTATCAGTGGCAAGATGGCAATTGGTTTGAAAAACAGTCCCAAAGGGACCTCTTGCGAAGCCCCATGGCAATATATGAATTACACCTTGGCTCTTGGAGGCATCGTCCAGAAGAATCTGACCGGCCTCTTACCTATAGAGAATTAGCTGAAACTTTGCCTAAATATATTTTAGATATGGGCTTTACCCATGTTGAGTTTATGCCAGTAGCAGAACATCCCTTTGGCGGTTCTTGGGGTTATCAAGTCTCATCTTATTTTGCTCCCACTTCTAGATTTGGTACACCAGATGATTTTCGTCATCTAGTAGATTCTCTTCATCAATATGGTATTGGAGTAATTGTAGATTGGGTTCCAGCTCACTTTCCAAAAGATGATTGGGCTCTGGCTCGCTTTGATGGGACAGCTCTTTATGAGCACCAAGATCCTCGACAAGGAGAACATCCCGACTGGGGAACGCTGGTGTTTAATTTTGGGCGAAGAGAAGTAAGAAATTTTTTAATTGCAAATGCTTTGTATTGGGTCAAAGAGCTTCATATAGATGGACTTAGAGTAGATGCTGTTGCTTCTATGTTGTATCTAGATTATTCACGCAAACAAGGTGAATGGATTCCTAATAAATACGGTGGTAGGGAAAACTTAGAAGCAGTTGAATTTTTGAAAGAACTCAATACTATTGTCTATGAGGAAAACCCTCAAGTGGCAACTATTGCAGAAGAATCAACCGCATGGCCTGGAGTATCAAGACCAGTTTATTTAGGTGGACTGGGATTTGGATTCAAATGGAATATGGGTTGGATGCATGATACTTTAGATTATTTTTCTAAAGACCCCATATATCGTCATTATCATCATAATGATCTTACTTTTGGTCTTCTTTATGCATTTAGTGAGAACTTTATTTTACCGCTTTCTCATGATGAAGTAGTACATGGGAAAGGTTCTTTGATCGATAAAATGCCTGGCGATAAATGGCAAAAGATGGCAAATCTTAGAGCTCTTTTTGCTTGGATGTGGGCTCATCCGGGTAAAAAATTGATCTTTATGGGCTCAGAGTTTGGTCAATGGAGAGAATGGTCTCACGAGCGTAGCCTAGATTGGCATCTTTTAGATGATCCCCAACATTTGGGCATAACAAAGCTAATTCAACAACTAAACACTATCTATAGCTCTACTACAGCTTTGTTTGCTCAAGATTTTTCAGGAGAAGGATTTCGGTGGATAGATGCTTCTGATGTGGAAAATAATGTTATATCTTTTTTGAGGATAGATCCTAATGATCCCAAAAACCCACTTTGTGCTATAGCTAATTTATCTCCTGTTCCTAGACATGATTATCGAATAGGGCTTCCTTATGCCGGAAATTGGAGAGAAATTCTAAATACTGATTCTTTAGAATTTGGAGGTTCTGGAGTGGGAAATGAAGTAATTAAAGCAGAAAGCTTGAGTTGGCATGGCCTAGAATTTTCTGCTGCATTGAGCCTGCCACCTTTGGGAGTGCTGTGGCTAAAACAATAAGCTTTAGGCTTTTTGTTTTAGTTGTAGGAGACCCTTTCTTTTATGAATAGTTAGATAATCCAAGCCGGTTTCGCTGGCTTGGATTATTCTTGTGGTTTCTTTTGGTATCAATATCAAAGATAGGGGTTTTAGCTCATGGCTTTGGGATTCAATAGTGACTAAACCTTGTCCTTGTAGGACCAAGACAGCTACTTCTACTTGAGAATTGATATGTGATCCCAATTCTTCATTGGGATTTAGATGAACTAAATTTATATTAAGCTCATCGCTATTTTCCAATGTCCAATTTACGCCTTGTCCTTGTAAATTTTGAAGTACTTGATTGAGTTGTGCTATTTCGATATTGGAAGAATTGCCCATGAGTTTTATTTTTGACCTTGGTTAGCTTGGTCTTTTTAGTATAGCTAGATCTTGATGAAAGTAGTTGGAATAAGATTTAAGACATTTATCTCTTTAGGGGCATTTCGTAGTAATGATGTCTGTTTTTTCTTATTGGAAACTACATATCTTAAATAAGGTAAATAAATTCAAAGCCAAGGATCTATAAGTCAATTTCAGCTTTAGCTGCCAACTTTTTCGTCTCTAACTCTATCTTTTTGATTGGGTCAATTTATCTACTGCTTAACTTTATGTCATGTCGATTTTTTACCACAAGGCTACAAGATTATAGATATTTAAATTATTAGATATCTATAATGTGAGTCCAATGAGTTTATTATTTCATAATATGGTCAAAAATCTAAATAGTTATAGTTTTTGTTTTTAATAAAGTAAAATTCTTAATTGAGTTGAAATAAATTGTATGTTAAGACAAATTCTAGGTTGAGATTATATAGAAAATTTCCATACCGCTATTGTTATTGCTGTTTGCGCTAAACTCTACTATGCCTCTTGGTCAACTATCTCCCCAACAACATCGGATTCATCTCGGAAAGCTTTTCGGCATACCAGTAGAGATAACTTCTTCGTGGATACTTTTATCAGTACTAGCTTTTTGGAGTTTTTGGGTTAGATACAGTACGGCTTTTCATCATAGCCAATATATAGCAGCCCTAATGGCACTTTTGGTGACGACTTTTTTACTGGGGTCTATACTTTTGCATGAATTAGGACATGCATTGGTTGGTAGATTTTTGAAATTGCGAGTTTCAGTGGTTGTATTGTATTTTTT
>JAJYPT010000071.1:2279-8404 GCA_021795135.1 Actinomycetes bacterium | reverse complement strand
TTCTTCCCAATCATTAAATTCTTCGTCTAGATCCACATCTTTAGATAAAGGCAAAAGTCGCCGACACTTAAGCTCAATTAAAGTCGAAGCTATCAAAGCAAATTCTGTAGTTGTATTTAAGTCTAGTTTTTCCATGTTCTCAACCTCTAAAAGAAATTGATCAACAATTTTTGAAATACATAGCTCATAAAGCTCTAGCTTTTGAGCATTGACTAAATTTAAAAGAAGTTCAAAAGGTCCTTGAAATACTTCTGTAGTGACTTCATATCCCACATATGCCAAGATAGCCGAACAAATACACAAATAAGCAATAACATAGGAGTTATGACCCGAGTTTTTTCTGGAATACAGCCCACAGGACAAATGCATCTTGGAAATTACCTAGGTGCAATAAAGAATTGGATCTTAGATCAAGCTGATTATGAATCTTTTTTTTGTTTAGTAGATTTACACGCAATCACTTTAGAACATGATCCAAAAAAACTTAGAAAAAATACTCTTGATGCTGTTATATCTTTGTTATCTGCTGGGCTAGATCCAAATATTTGCACCTTATTTATCCAAAGCCATGTTAGTTATCATAGCGAATTGTCTTGGCTCTTAGAATGCAATACTCAATTTGGAGAATTATCTAGAATGACACAATTCAAAGATAAATCAACTTCCAACAAATCTATTACAGCAGGTCTATTTACATATCCAGTATTGATGAGTGCTGATATTTTAGCCTATAAAGCTCAAAGAGTACCTGTTGGACAAGACCAAGTTCAACATCTTGAATTAGCACGTAATATAGCTATTAGATTCAATCATAAATATGGAGATACCTTTGTAGTTCCTCAAGCCCATGTTCCAAAAGTTGGAGCTAAAATAATGGATTTACAAATTCCAACTAAAAAAATGTCTAAATCCACAAGTTCTGACCTTGGAGCAATTAATCTATTGGATTCTCCTCAAGAAATTTCTAAAAAGATTAAAAAAGCAGTAACAGATACTTCCAATGAGGTTTATTACGACATAGAAAAAAAGCCTGGAGTTTCAAATTTGTTATCTATACTCTCAGCTTGTACATCTATAGAAATTTCCAAGCTCCAAGAAAACTACAGTCAATATGGACCTTTAAAAAAAGATACAGCAGAAGCAGTTATCCAAGTTCTCGAACCCATACAAAAACGATACAAAGAGCTGCAATCTGACTTGGCTGAAGTAGAAAAAATACTAAAATTAGGTGCTCAAAAAGCCTCTTCGGTAGCATCTGTTACGATCAAAGAGGCAAAAGAAGCAATGGGCTTTTTGATATTATCTCAACCTTGATAGGATCAACTATCCAACCAAGTCATCTTTGCCATAACAGGCTCTTTGGATTGTCGACCAAGAGAAACTTTATTTCGACCAGTTTTTTTAGACCTATACATTGCCTCATCTACCAAAGCAAGTAACTCAATGTGATCTGTACAATTTGTCTCTGGAAATGAAATTGCCCCAAGAGAAATTGTTACTTTGATAGAAGACTGGGCCATAGCTATAGAAGCACTTGCTACACCTTGTCTAATTTGTTCTGCAATTGCTCGTGCATCGCTTTGCCCAGCTCCAGGCAGAAGTAATAAAAATTCTTCGCCTCCTGTTCTTATGAAGACATCTCCTTCCCTAAGTCTTATTTTAGCAATAGCTACTATTTGAGAAAGAACCCGGTCTCCTTCAAGATGGCCATAGGTATCATTTATATCTTTGAAATGATCTATATCAAATGACACAAGACCCATTGGGGTTGAACTACGAATGGAACGGCTAAACTCTTCATTCAGCCGCCTAAAGCCAAATCTTCTATTATATATACCAGTTAGAGGATCAATAGCAGCCAAGCGCTGAAAGCTTTCGTAAGATAAAGCATTATTTAGCGCAATTGCTAAGGGATCTTGTAACATATGAAGAAGGCTTATAGCCTCTGTTTCAGGTTCTTTGCAATAAGCTACAACTATTGCCCCAAGGGGTACTTTTTTAAATAAAATTGGAACCACCCTAATAGAACTTGGTCTAAAATTCAACAAAGAAGCCGAAAGTTCAATCCCTTGTGGTATTTGGTAGGTGAGTATTTTTCCAGATTCTATACTTTGTTTTATAGAATCTAGCATTTCTTTGGAAATTGCAGATACTCGCAAAGACGCTACAGTTTCTAGTTCTCCTTCTTTTACAATCAAAAATACCCCACCTGAGACTCCAAGATAATTTACAAGATCATCAAGAGCTGCTTTTGTCAAAGTTTCTATAGTAATATGTTGGGTCAAAGAAGAAATTATTGCAGTCATAGAACCTTGTACGGTTTTTGAACGCTCAAGACTAAAAAGCAAATCATTATAAGCTTTAGCAGCTGCACCTAGTTCATCTTTGGAAATAATTTCTATTTGACAATCTTTAGGATTACACTGCGTCCAGTCCCCAGTATAAGTAGCAAGTGAAATTGCATGGGTAACTTCAGACATCTTGGTAGAAAGATGATGGACCATAGATCCAACCACCAAACGAGATAGGCCAAAATTGACAAATCCTACTAGGAGACCAGCTCCGATTGTAAATACATAAAACAAAGGGTTGTCTACAAACCTAGATGGTATTCCAACCCAAATCATAGATAGAGGAAATAAAATTCCGATTATGGCACCAAAAAGCCCCATCCATATACCTAAATCAATAAAAACTTTTGAAGTCAACCTGGGAAGAGAGGGTCCAAAAGCTGATTTAGTTCGCATTGACCTAGAAAAGGGAAACATCGCTGTCTAGCTTTTGATGAGACAAAATAAAGGAATCATATTGATATACTCGACCAAACGATAATGATCTTTAGAGCTATTCAATCTCCATCACAATCTTTCAATACAATTGCCCATCTATCTTTGATTTGCCAGTCTCTTAGAGGATCATGGTGTTGATTAGTCCATGAAATTGTCAAAGCAGAACTTCCTATGGCCCTCAATAGTTCAGATCCCACTTTCCCATGGTCGATATATAAGCCCACTCTTGCTAAAAAACCAGACTTGTTCTTCCACTTACTTACTTGATCCCTACCCAAAACACCTGCAATCAAAGTTGCCAAAACCCTTGAATTGGTTCCTAAATTGGATCGTATTTTCCCAATATCATGTAATAGGGCAGCTGCTGTGGCATAAGAGGGAACCGGAGAATCTAGGCGGTTTCGCAACTTGTGGGCAACTGAAATGGTATGTCTTTTATCCTGGTTACTCATTTGAGACCACAGCTCGTATTCCAATGGGCTAAGTTGCAATCGAACCCAATCTAAATCCCTATTTGAAGGAGGCTTGGAAGACAAAGAAACAGCCCACCTTTTTATAAGATGAAAAATAGAAGAGGTTTTTGTTTTTTGAGATTTGTTTTTGTCTTTATATATCATCATAATTATTACAAAAACAAAGAAAACCAAAAGTTGATCACTGGAACAAGTATTGCCTGTATGGCACCTGGTATAAAAAATATAATTAAAAACACGATTATCAACGCATAAGAACGTAAACGTAGATAGGGTTCCCAAAGCCTTAGAGGCAAAAATCTTTCAATAACTGCTGAACCATCCAAAGGGGGAATAGGTAATAAATTAAAAGTTGCAAGAACTGTATTAGCTACTCCAAGCATAATAACTACATTTACCCAAGAAAATCCGCCATTAGAAGCTGCGATACTGATTTGGGAGGTTGATAAAGAAAAATGAAGAACCAATCCAGCAATAACTGCTATTAGAATATTTACCAAAGGTCCTGCCAAACTTACAATAACTCCTTGATTGCGCGGGCTTCTCAATCTAGAGACATTGACAGGAACTGGTTTAGCCCAGCCAAAAGCGCTATGGGTTAAAATAATAAGCAATACTGGAACTATTACCGTACCAAGAGGATCAACATGTCGAAGTGGATTCAAGGTAAGTCTTTTAGCTTCTTTAGCAGTTGGATCACCAAAAGCTAAAGCAACTAGACCATGAGATACTTCATGTAAAATTATAGAAGGTATCAAAACTAAAAAAAATATAATACCTTGGGAGCTAATTATACCCTTTTGAAATCCCAAATAGAAAAAAATCACTAAAAGAATGACTACTACAATAGCTCCAGGTTGAATTCTCCTAGTCATTAGATGTTTTCTATGTTTTGTAATAGTTTCAAATATAAAATCCTAAAATCGTTTTTTTCCATTTACTAAAAACTTATTCCACACTAAATCAATACTAGATTCATATCGCCTCTATAAGTACACCACCCCTAGATTCAAGATTATTTTTCATGCCTAGTTTTAGCTAAAGCACGTGGGTGAGCTTTTTCATATGCCTTTTTTAGATGCAAAGCAGAAACTTTAGTATAAATCTGAGTAGTCGTTATAGAAGCATGACCTAAAAGCTCTTGAACTATGCGTATATCTGCTCCCCCGTCTAACATGTGAGTAGCACAAGAATGCCTAAGAACATGTGGACTTAAACTTTTCTCAAGATTGACTTTTTTAGCATAAGAACCCAATATCATCCAAGCTCCTTGTCGAGATAGTCTTCCTCCTTTGGAGTTGAGAAAAAGAGCCTCTCTTTCAACTTTGGTATTTTTTTTATTAGCTTTTTGTAATATAGCGCCCCTGCCTGCACCACAAATCCAGTCATCTAAAGCTTTTTTTGCAAAACTACCAACTGGTACTAAACGTTGCTTTGAACCTTTACCGGTAACTTTCAATAAAGAATCTTCTAAAAATAAATCAGATAAGTTCAAACCTATAAGTTCAGAAATACGCATTCCAGTGCCATATAAAAGCTCCAAGATACACCTATCTCTCCTAGCAAGGGGGTCATAACCCAAAACAGCTGATAAAAGAGTTTCTACTTGTTCTTTACTAAGAGCTTTAGGCAAAGCTTTAGGAACCAGGGGAAGTTCTAGCCCCGATCCTGGATTTGTTGAACTAAAACCTTCTTTGAGACAAAATTTATGCAAACCCCTTACAACAACTAATTGTCTTGCTATAGAAGAAGCTGCCAAAGAATTAGAGCGCAAAAAGCATATGTATTCTTGAAGTAATTCTTCACTTACATTTTCTAGACTTTGGCCTTTTTGATTTAAAAATTTTTCATAAGAAACAAGGTCGCGCCTATAAGATATAAGCGTGTTGTAAGCACGCCCCCTCTCTGTGGCTAACCAAGAAAGATACTCTTCGGCTTGTTTTGATAAATATTGTTTGTTCTTCATTGAGAACTTGAAGAATTAATAACCTTTTCAGCTAAAAAAAGTCCAATTATTGTCTTTGCATCTGTTATTTGTCCACTTTGGATCATCTGAAAACTTTTAGCTAAAGATATTTCTTCTATCTTCATATATTGTTCTTCAATGCCATGGGGCTGAGATTTGCCCTGGGTTAGCCCTGTGGCAAGATAGGAATAAGAGTGTTCATCTGAAAATCCTGGAGAATTATAAAACTGCCCCAATAGTTGCCAATGGGAGGCTTTTACTCCTGCTTCTTCTTCTAATTCTCTTTTAGCTGTCAATAATGGGTCTTCACCTTCTACATCTCTTTTTCCAGCTATAATTTCTAAAAGTTCACTTTCAACAGCAGCTCTATATTGGCGAACCATCAAAACAGTATCTCCATCATCTTTAAGTGCAACTACAGTTACTGCACCTGGATGATGAATAATATCTCTTTTGAATTCAACTCCACTAGGATCGGTAAAAGATCCTACGTGTAATGAGATCGTATTGCCTTGATATTGGAGAACTTCTTGTTGTTTTTTAAAGCTATTCACTGTTTTTTCTTTCTGAATAGTTTGAACCGTTTTTTCTTTCTAAAGCACTAATAATCAATTGAGTAAATAAAGGATGGGGACGATCTGGACGACTTTTAAACTCAGGATGAGCTTGGGTACCTACCCAAAAAGGATGATCTTTTAGTTCTATAAATTCAACTAAACGATTATCTGGAGAAGTTCCAGAACATATCAAGCCAGCATCTTCTAATTTTTTTCTATAACGAGAATTTACTTCATAACGATGACGATGTCTTTCGCTAATGACTGATTCTCCATAGGCATTTGCGACTTTGCTACCAGCAGATAGACGAGCTACATATGAACCTAATCTCATTGTACC
>JAJYPT010000071.1:0-2269 GCA_021795135.1 Actinomycetes bacterium | reverse complement strand
GCCCCCCATATCAACTATATCTTTTTGGTCATCCATAAGATCAATTACAGGATAAGGAGTCTTAGCATCGAATTCAGAAGAATGAGCTTGATCAAGACCTGCTACATTGCGAGCAAAGTCAATAACCATAGTTTGAAGCCCTAAACAAAGTCCTAAACAAGGAAGGTCATTTTCTCGTGCATAAGTAGAAGCAGCTATTTTGCCCTCTATGCCTCTTTCTCCAAAACCACCTGGAATAACAATACCATCTAGTTCAAATAATCTTCCCTCTCCCAATAGTCCAGTTACCTCTTCAGCTTGTATCCAATCTATATTTATCTTGGTGCCTAATTGATATCCAGCATGGCGTAAAGATTCAACTACAGAAAGATAGGCATCGGGCAAATTGACATATTTACCAATAAGACCTATAGATACAGATTTATCCAAACTTTCTACTTTTTGAACAAGTGCTTTCCAAGCAGCCAAATCAGGGTCTTGTACTTTTTCTTCTAAGCGCAATAGTCTACAAACATATTCATCTAATCCTTCAGAATTTAAAACAAGAGGAATTTCATAAATATTATTAGTATCAACCGCAGAAACAACACCTTCGATTGGAACATCGCAAAGCATTGAAATTTTAGATTTAAGTCCCTCTGACAAAGGATGACTGGAACGACATACTATAACATCGGGCTGTATTCCCCTACTTCTCAATTCAGTTACAGAATGTTGAGTCAGTTTTGTTTTTTGTTCTCCATTTGGTCCAATTATTGGAACCAAGGTCAAATGGATATAGCAAACATTGTCTCTTCCAACATCTTTTCTAAACTGACGGATTGCTTCTAAAAAAGGAAGTATCTCAATATCGCCAACAGTACCGCCAACTTCGGTTATGACAACATCTACATCATCTGTTCCTAAACGAGAAATCCTTCTTTTGATTTCATCTGTAACATGGGGAATTACCTGAACCGTTTTTCCTAAAAAATCTCCTCTTCGTTCTTTAGAAATAATGGATTGATAAATAGAACCAGTAGTGGCATTTGAATCTTTGTGAAGGTTTTCATCAACAAAACGTTCATAATGTCCTAGATCTAGGTCTGCTTCACCTCCATCTTCGGTTACAAAAACTTCTCCATGTTCATAAGGATTCATAGTACCTGGATCTATATTTATATACGGATCCAGTTTTTGCATAGTTACTTTCAAACCTCTAGATTTTAGTATTCGCCCAAGAGACGAAGCTGTGAGACCTTTGCCCAAAGATGAAGCTACACCACCAGTAACGAAGATATGTTTGGCCATTAGTCCTCCTATTTTCTCCCTCTAGGCTACTTCAGCAAACAATACAATGAAGCCATTTGCTTTATGAAGTTCTTATTTTCAATCAATGGCAAACTTTTTAGATACTAATTTTCCCTAGTAGCAATTTTGATACTTTGCCATTGTTAATTTTACCTTGGCGAATCCATTTTCTAAGTACTTGTCCCAGAAATAGATAATTTTTCAGATACTGATATAACAGTTCTTAAATTGACTAAATTGATAAACAATTCATCTTTATATCCTAAGACCACATTGATAGTTCTTGATCTTAGTTAAGGGAATACCTTTTTGTTATTGAAATAACTCCATAGATTCAATAAATAAAGTCTCCATCAAAACTAGATACCTGAAACATGAGGGCTTTAAAGACTCATACTGTCTCTAACTCCACATGAACCTGGCGACCAGTCGCTGTGGCAATGTTTACCAATGCATCAAGGGAGAAACGCGATACTCGCCCACGCAGAAGGTCGTTCATTCGAGGCTGAGTAATTCTGCAATGCTTAGCAGCTTCCGCTTGGGTCCACCCGCTGTCTTTCACAATGGCTACGATCTTTTGCATAAGTTCCGCTCGTGCCCGTAGATTTGCTGCTTGTTCTGGCGTATCTGCAATTGCATCCCACACGCTTTCGAAATTATCGCTCTTGCTCATATTTCCCTCCCATCAACTCATTGAACCGTCTTTTGGCCACATCTACATCTCGTACAGATGTGGCTTGCGTCTTTTTCGCAAAAACATGAAGAACCACCACTTTGTCTGTAAGGCGAGCAGTGTAAATAATTCGATATACACCTGAAGCATCTCGTACTCTTATTTCCTCGACACCCTTGCCAACTAGAGGCATCGGCTTGAAATCGTCGGGCTGTTGGCCATGCTGCACCTTGTCTATTTGATAGCCAGCATCCATTCGAACATCTTCTGGAAAATCTCGTAGACGCTTCAGCGATCACCGAGAAA